>NZ_JBXKJL010000288.1:0-2263 GCF_056994735.1 Geomonas sp. | reverse complement strand
CGATCGCACCACCGCAGTACCCACCAGCGGCAAAACCCACTATCGGCACGCAGGATGATCCTAACGGACGGCCATACCTGTCGGAGCCGCTTGACCAACAACGCCAAGATGGCCCAAGCGTGTTGGGCGCCATCACGGTTACTGGGCCGGAGGTAACTGACCAGCAACGGCTCCCCACAAAAGACGTAGAGGGACAGAAAACAGTAGTGATCATAATAGCCATGGAAAAAGCGCTGCTCCTGATGACCGTGTACCGGGTCATCGGTCGCATCAAAGTCCAAGATCAATTCTTCGGGCGGCCGAGAAAAGGACGCGATAAATTGTTCCACGAGCACTTCATGGAGCGTCCAGGCAACCGCTCGACTGGCACGATTCTCCCACCGACAGAGGGTAGCGGGACTGGCTAACGGCGACGTGCGGTCGACCGCGGTTTGCACGGCTAGATCATGGCGCAGCGCCTGGTGATCGTTGAGGTGACACTGTTGGCGAATTCCACAACCGGATCTTGCTACGCCCCAGCGTGAGGATCATCATCAAATTCGTCCTTCTTAATCGACGCCTCGGAGGAGGATTCGTTATGTGCCTTCATCCACAAGAGTCTTTCCCTGTTCCGGAAGAAACCCGGCGCGGGGCCCAGGCCGCCTTCCCCAAAGGTACGCTCTGCCTGCAAATCGGCGACCATCTCGGGACGATCTACCAGGATAGCCAGTTCACCGCGTTGTTTCCGGCGCGGGGCCAGCCGGCCGAAGCACCGGCCCGGTTGGCGTTGGTCACGGTGTTGCAGTTTGTCGAGGGACTCTCGGACCGCCAGGCGGCCGACGCGGTGCGGGGGCGGATCGACTGGAAGTACGTGCTCGGCCTGGAACTGACCGACCCGGGCTTCGACTTCAGGGGGTTGTGTGAATTCCGCCCCCGCTTGCTGGCAGGAAAGGGCGAGGCGATGTTGCTCAACACCCTGCTGGCGCGAATCCAGGATCTGGGCTTGGTCAAAGCGCGGGGACGCCAGCGGACGGATTCCACCCACGTGCTCGGGGCGGTGCGGGGGCTCAACCGGCTGGAGCGGGTGGGCGAGACGTTACGGGCCGCCCTCAACAGCCTGGCGGTCGCCGCCCCGGAATGGCTGCAGGCGCGCGCGCCCGAGGCGTGGTACGCGCGCTACGGCCACCGCATCGAGAATTCCCAGTTTCCCAAGTCCGAAGCGGCCCGCCAGGAACTGGCGGCGGTCATCGGGGCGGATGGGCGGTTCCTGCTCGAGGTGGTCGAGGCCGCCACCGCCCCGCCTTGGCTGCAGACGCTACCGGCCGTCGCCATCCTCCGCCGCGTCTGGACGGAGCAGTATATCGAACACGACGGGGAGATCCGCTGGCGGACCGGCGCGGAGATGCCCACCGCAGCGGAGCAGGTCTGTTCCCCCTACGATCCCGAAGTGCGCTATAGCACCAAGCGTTCGGTGGAGTGGGTCGGTTACCAGGGCCATCTCACCGAGACCTGCGATCCGCAGACGCCGCATGTGATCGGCAACGTCGAGACGACGCCGGCTAGCACCCCGGACGATAATATGGCAGAGGTCGTCCATGCCTCTCTGGCCGAACGCCACTTGCTACCGACCGAGCATTTGGTCGACAAGGGGTATACCGATGCCCAGATCCTGCTCGACAGTCAACGGGCGTATCAGGTAACGCTCACAGGAGCGGTGGCGGATGATCCTAGTTGGCAAGCCCGCGGCGATACCGGCTTCGACAAATCGCACTTTATCGTGGAGTGGGACCAGCAGGTGGTCACGTGTCCGGCCGGCAAGCAAAGTCTTTCTTGGCTCCGCAATACCTACCCGAAAACCGGGGTGCTGTGGGAAGCTCGCTTTTCGCGCCAGGACTGCACGCCCTGCTCGTTTCGGGCCCAGTGCACCCGCGCCAAGGTCGAGCCCCGAATTATCGGGCTACAGCCGCAAGAACAGCATGAAGCCCTTCAAGCCGCCCGCCAGCAACAAACCACCGCACAATTTCGACAGCAGTATGCCGCGCGAGCCGGCATCGAGAGCACTCATGGGCAAGCGATCCGGCGCTGCGGGTTACGCCAGTCACGCTATATCGGCCTGGCCAAAACCCATCTGCAGCATGTCATCACGGCGGTAGCGGTGAACCTGATCCGGCTGGGCGAGTGGTGGAACGGAATGCCTACCGCCCCCACTCGCTGTTCGCGGTTTGCCGCCCTCAGCCTCTCCATACAGCCTGCCTGAGCGGACTATGAATTCGCCAACAGTGTC
>NZ_JBXKJL010000287.1:0-45247 GCF_056994735.1 Geomonas sp. | reverse complement strand
AGATTGTCATCCCCGAATGCCCTTATCGGGGATCCAGATTTCACGTCGTTTAGGAGCTGGATTCCCGATCAGAATCGCTTCGGGAATGACAGTTTTGGAAACTGGCGGAAGATTGGTACTAATCAGGAAGGTTTTTCATTCTATGTTCTTTCTCTGTGGCCCTCGGTGTCCTCCGTGGTGTTTGCTTTTGGATTCAGCTTTTAATCTTTTCCCCTTAGCCCTCAGCCTTTTGCCCTTAGCCTAGAAAAGCTTTCGCCCTTACCCTGAGAAAAATCCCTTTACAAACCGGAAGCCTTATATTATATATGTCCACCTTGTGGAGAGATGTCCGAGTGGTTGAAGGAGCACGCCTGGAAAGCGTGTGTACGTTAATAGCGTACCGAGGGTTCGAATCCCTCTCTCTCCGCCATAATTATAATTTCTTTGCGGACAGATCTGATAGCTGGGTCCCGCGCAACGGAAGGTTATGAACCCCGTCAGGTCCGGAAGGAAGCAGCGGCAGTAACCGCCACCGTGTGCCGCGGGGTAGCCCAGCTATCAGCTCTTTCCGCAACCCTCCGTAGCCCCTTCCCCGCCCCACACGCACCGTTAGCAGTGACTGATGCCGAGAGGTAAACCCCCTTGTCTTATCTCGTACTTGCCAGAAAGTGGCGACCCCAGACCTTCAGCGACCTGGTCGGGCAGGAGCACGTCAGCCAGACCCTGAAAAACGCCATCGACGGCGGCAGGGTGGCCCATGCCTTCCTCTTTACCGGCGCGCGCGGTGTGGGCAAGACGAGTTCGGCCCGCATCCTGGCCAAGGCGCTCAACTGCGAGAGCGGGATGTCGGTGGAGCCCTGCAACACCTGCTCGGCCTGCCTGGAGATCACCGAGGGGAACTCGGTCGACGTCTTCGAGATCGACGGCGCCTCCAACACCGGCGTCGACGACATCAGGGAACTCCGGGACAACATCAAGTACCTCCCGTCCCGCTCCCGCTACAAGATCTTCATCATCGACGAAGTCCACATGCTCACCACCAACGCCTTCAACGCGCTGTTGAAGACGCTGGAGGAGCCCCCTTCCCACGTCAAGTTCATCTTCGCCACCACCGAACCGCACAAGGTCCCGATCACCATCCTCTCGCGCTGCCAGCGCTTCGACTTCAAGAGGATCGCCCTGCCGCGCATCGTGGCCAGGCTGCGCTACATCGTGGACCAGGAGGGGGTGAGTGCGAGCGACGAGGCGCTTACCGTGGTGGCACGCAAGGGCGACGGGAGCATGCGCGATTCCCTTTCCACCCTGGACCAGGTGCTGGCCTTCTGCGGCAACACCGTTTCCGACGCCGATGTGGCGGCCCTTTTGGGCGTGGTGGACCGGCGCCTGATCATGGAGGCCTCGCGGGCGGTGCTCTCTGCCGACGTGCGCGGCGTGCTGGAGATCGTGGCGCGGGTCGATTCCTTCGGCTACAGCATGAGGCAGTTCTGCCAGGAGCTGATTGACCAGTTCCGCAGCATCTCCATCCTGAAGGCGCTGGGCGATGCCGGCGACCTGCTGGAACTTTCCGAGGCGGAGCACGAAGAGCTCAAGGGGCAGGCGGCTTCGGCCTCGCTGAACGACCTGCAGCGCCGCCTGACGCTCCTGCTTAAGGCCGAAGGGGAGATGGCCCACTCCGGATTCCCCCGGCTGATCCTGGAAATGGCGCTGATGAAAATGGCGACCCTGGCCCCGGCCGTCCCGGTGCAGGACCTGCTGGCGAGGCTCGCGGCACTGGAGGGGGGTGCCCCGGCGGCTCCGCGCCCGGTCCAGCAACCCGCTCCCGCGGCGCGCCCGCAGGAGGCTCGCCCCGCCTTCAAGGCTCCCGGCCCTGCAGTCGCGCGCGAATCGGCGTCGGTCCCCGCACCGGCCGTTTCCCGTGCCTCCGCCCAGCCCGCTGCCGCGCCGGCCGCTACTGCAGCTCGCTGCTTCGACGGCGACCTCTGGGGGAGCCTGGTAGGCTTCGTCAAGAGCAAGAAACCGATGATGGGATCGTTGCTGGAACAGGTTCGCCCGGTGAAGGTTTCCCGGGAACAGCTGGAAATCGGCTGCCAGGCCGGGTTCGAGTTCAAGACCATGCAGGAGCAGCTTGCCGATCTCAAGGAGCTGGCCAAGGCGCATTTCGGGGCGGCTACCGCGATCAGGCTGGTGGTCCAGGATGCTGTCCCCTCGGATGCGCCCCCTTCCCTGTCGGAAAAAAAAAGCCTTGAGGACGCCGAGCGCAAGGCAAAGCTGAGACGCGAGGCCGAGGCGCACCCGCTGGTGGCCGCGGCGGTGGAGATCTTTGACGGCGAGATAGCGGACGTGCGGGAGCTGCCGGGAAAAGAACAGGCTCAATGATTGCCGAACCGGCTCACGATTGCTGAACCGGCTCGATGATTCTCGTAGGAGCGCCCTTCCGGGCGCGAACGGTTCCTGAGGCTCCTGCTCAGTTCAGGTCCGACCAAGGCAAATCCCCCCTGTCCCCTTCGCAAAGGGGGGGGAGGGGATTCCCAGCTTCCTTAGCGTTGCGATGAAACCAGCTGGCGGCGAAGGCGAATTAAATAACGGCGTTAGTGACTATATGTTGCCAAATAAACGGTAATTACGGAGGGATAAGATGTCCAAAGGGTTGGCGCAGATCATGAAACAGGCTCAGATGATGCAGCAGAAGATGGGCAAGCTGCAGGAAGAGGCGGCGAACCGTACCGCCGAGGTCACCACTGGTGGCGGAGCCGTAACGGTGGTTGTAAACGGGAAGAACCAGGTCCTCTCGCTGGTCATCAAGAAAGAGGCGGTCGACCCGGAGGACGTCGAGATGTTGCAGGACCTGGTGCTGACCGCGGTCAACGAGGCCCTGAAAAAGGTGCACTCGGAGATGGCTGAGGAGATGAGCAAGATCACCGGCGGCCTTAATATCCCGGGCCTTTTCTAGAAAATTCAAGTTGTTAAGGCAAAGATGGCTGGAGGGCGCAAGCGGAAGCTATGCGCCCTTTTAATTAAATAAATCTTGGTCAAAATTTTTTTTGGTAAAAATAATCAGTAAAAAAATGTTTTATCCAGGGTGGGAATATGCTACATTTTTCGAACTCGCTGACCAGGCTGGTGGGCGAGTTGAAGAAACTGCCGGGTGTCGGTGAAAAAAGTGCGCTGAGGCTGGCCTTCCATCTGCTGAAATCTCCGGGGAACATGGAGGCGTTGGCCGAGAGTCTCTTGCAGGTGAAGGAGCGGGTGCATTTCTGTTCGGTCTGCTTCGCCATCACCGAGGACGACCCGTGCTGGATCTGCTCCGGCGACCGTGACGCCACCACCCTCTGCGTGGTCGAGGAACCCCAGGATCTGCTGGCGATGGAGAGAAGCCGGGCCTTCAGGGGGCGCTACCACGTGCTCCAGGGGGCGCTCTCGCCGCTGAACGGGGTGACGCCGCGGGACCTGAGGATCGCCGAGCTGATGCAGCGCCTGGAGGGGGGAGAGATCCGGGAGGTGCTGATCGCCACCAACTTCAGCGTTGAGGGGGAAGCGACCGCGCTCTACCTGACCAGGCTGATCAAGCCCCTCTCGGTGAAGGTGACCCGGCTGGCGCATGGCATCCCGATCGGAAGTGACCTCGAGTACGTCGACGCGGCAACGGTGCAGCGGGCGGTCGAGGGAAGGTCGGAGCTGTAGCGGGACGTATTCCACCACCGTCGCGGGCTTCAACTCTTGTTTTGAAATACGGTCTACATTTGTACTGCCTAAGCTTCCGGATCTACCAAATACTCACAGGGAGGAATTCAATGTCGCGCAGAATGGTAACTATTGACGGTAACACTGCAGCAGCTCATGTGGCTCACGCCACAAACGAGGTGATCGCCATCTACCCGATCACCCCGTCTTCGGTCATGGGCGAGATCTCGGACGAGAAGAGCGCCAGGGGAGAGAAGAACATCTGGGGCACCGTCCCGAGCGTCTCCGAGCTCCAGTCCGAGGGTGGCGCCTCCGGCGCGGTCCACGGCTCCCTGCAGGCCGGTGCGCTGACCACGACCTTCACCGCGAGCCAGGGTCTGCTGCTGATGATCCCGAACATGTTCAAGATCGCCGGCGAGCTTACCTCCACGGTCTTCCACATCTCGGCCCGCGCCATCTCGGCCGCTGCCCTCAACATCTTCGGCGACCACTCCGACGTCATGGCGGCCCGCTCCACCGGCTGGGCCATGCTCTGCTCGAACAACGTGCAGGAAGTCATGGACTTCGCGCTGATCGCCCAGGCCGCCACGCTGCGCGCCAGGGTCCCCTTCATGCACTACTTCGACGGCTTCCGGACCTCGCACGAGGTGCAGAAGGTCGAGGAACTTACCTTCGACGACATGCGGGCCATGATCAGCGACGAGCTGGTGCAGGCGCACCGCGACCGGGCGCTCAACCCTGAGAAGCCCGTGCTGCGCGGCAGCGCCCAGAACCCCGACGTCTACTTCCAGGGACGCGAGACCGTCAACCCCTACTACCCGGCCTGTCTCTCCATCGTCCAGGAGGAGATGGACAAGTTCGCCGGCGTCACCGGCCGCCAGTACAAGCTGGCCGAGTACGTCGGGGCTCCGGATGCGGAGCGCGTGGTCATCGTGATGGGGAGCGCCGCCGACACCGTCGAGGAGACCCTGGCCACCCTTACCGCCGCAGGCGAGAAGGTCGGCCTGCTGAAGGTCCGCCTGTTCAGGCCGTTCCCGGTTGACGCCATCGCCGCCGCCCTGCCGGCCAGCGTCAGGAAGATCGCCGTCCTCGACCGTACCAAGGAGCCCGGCTCCCTGGGCGAGCCGCTCTACCTCGATGTCAGGACCGCCATCGGCGAGGCTCTGGCCGATGGGAAGTGCAACTTCCAGGGTTACCCGATCATCGTCGGCGGGCGCTTCGGCCTCGGCTCCAAGGAGTTCACCCCCGGCATGGCCAAGGGCGTGTTCGACAACCTCAAGCTCGACAAGCCGAAGAACCATTTCGTGGTCGGCATCATCGAGGATGTCACCAACAGCTCCCTCGACTACGATCAGAAATTCGTGAACGCCTCCCCGGGGACCTACGCGGCCATGTTCTTCGGCCTCGGCTCAGACGGCACCGTCGGCGCCAACAAGAACTCCATCAAGATCATCGGTGAGCAGACCGACAACAACGTCCAGGCCTACTTCGTGTACGACTCCAAGAAGGCCGGCTCCGTCACCACCTCGCACCTGCGCTTCGGCAAGGGCGAGATCCGTTCCCCGTACCTGATCGACCAGGCCGACTTCGTCGCCTGCCACAACTTCTCCTTCCTCGAGAAGTACGACATGCTGAGCCGCGCGAAAGACGGGGCAACCTTCCTCCTCTGCTCGCCGTTCGACAAGGACCAGGTCTGGGACAGCATGCCGGTCGAGGTGCAGCAGCAGATCCTCGGCAAGAAGCTGAAGTTCTACGTGATCAACGCCATCGCGCTCGGCGAGCAGCTGGGCCTCGGCGCCAGGATCAACGTGATCATGCAGACCGCTTTCTTCAAGATCTCCAACATCATCCCGCTGGAGACCGCGCTCTCCGCCATCAAGGACGCCATCAAGAAGAGCTACGGCAAGTCCGGCGAGAAGGTCGTGGCCATGAACAACCAGGCTGTCGACGCGGCGCTGGAGAACATCTTCGAGGTGCAGATCCCGGCTGGAGCCACCAGCAAGCTCCGCAAGCCCCCGGTTGTCGGCGCTCACGCACCGCACTTCGTGCAGGACGTCACCGCCACCCTGATCGCCGGCTACGGCGACGACCTGCCGGTTTCCAAGATGCCGGCTGACGGCACCTTCCCGACCGGCACCTCCCAGTACGAGAAGCGCAACATCGCCGTCGATATCCCGGTCTGGGACGACAAGCTCTGCATCCAGTGCGGCATCTGCTCCTTCGTCTGCCCGCACGCCTCCATCAGGATGAAGATCTACGACGCCGACAAGCTCGCCGGCGCTCCGGAGACCTTCAAGTCGGCCGAGGCCAGGGGCAACGAGTTCAAGGGGATGAAGTGCACGGTCCAGGTCGCTCCCGAGGACTGCACCGGCTGCGCCGCCTGCGTCGCCAACTGCCCGGCGAAGTCCAAGGAGGACGCCAACCACAAGGCGATCAACATGCAGTTCCAGGCGCCGCTGCGCGCCCCGGAGGCCGCCAACTACGACTTCTTCCTGGCCATCCCGGAGACCGACCCGGCCCTGGTGAAGCGCGAGACCCTGAAGGGAAGCCAGCTCCTGAGGCCGCTCTTCGAGTACTCCGGGGCCTGCGCCGGCTGCGGCGAGACCCCGTACCTCAAGCTCATGTCGCAGCTCTTCGGCGACCGTGCCCTGATCGCCAACGCCACCGGCTGCACCTCGATCTACGGCGGCAACCTGCCGACCACCCCGTGGACCAAGAATGCTGACGGCCGCGGCCCGGCCTGGTGCAACTCCCTCTTCGAGGACAACGCCGAGTTCGGCTTCGGCATGAGGCTGGCCGTCGACAAGTTCAACCAGGCGGCTCTCGAGCTGGTGGACGAGCTGCTCAACTGCAGCTGCACCTCCTGCGACCCGATCAAGGGTGTCCTCAAGGAGATCGTCGGGGCCGACCAGTCGACCCAGGCCGGCATCGAGCTGCAGCGCGGCCGCGTGGCCAAGGTCAAGGAAGCTCTCGCCGGCTGCGACAACGCCGCCGCCAAGAAGCTCCTCTCCCTGGCCGACTACCTGGTCAAGAGATCCGTATGGATCGTCGGCGGCGACGGCTGGGCCTATGACATCGGCTACGGCGGCCTCGACCACGTCATCGCATCGGGCAAGAACGTGAACCTCCTGGTGCTCGACACCGAGGTCTACTCCAACACCGGCGGCCAGGCTTCCAAGTCCACCCCGATGGGCGCCGTGGCCCAGTTCGCGGCGGGCGGCAAGCCCCAGGCCAAGAAGGACCTGGCCATGATCGCCATGGCCTACGGCAACGTCTACGTGGCCAAGGTATCCCTCTCCAACCCGGCCCAGGCCGTGAAGGCCTTCATCGAGGCGGAAGCCTACGACGGACCGTCGCTGATTCTGGCCTACAGCCACTGCATCGCCCACGGCATCGACATGGCCACCGCGGTTGATACCCAGAAGCGTGCAGTCGCCTCCGGCCACTGGCCGCTGGTCCGCTACAACCCGGCGCTGGTCGAGCAGGGCCAGAACCCGCTGCAGCTCGACAGCAAGGATCCGAGCATCACCCTCGAGGAGTACGCCTACGGCGAGAACCGCTACCGGGTGCTCAAGAAGAACAACCCCGAGGCGGCGGCTACGCTCATGGCCCGCTCCAGCGAGCTCACCGCCCGCAGGTTCGACCTGTACAAGCAGATGGCCCAGATGGAGTACGGCAAGCTGACGGACATCATCTGCGGGAAATAGCGCTTGACACCCTTTCCGTCAGTCGCATATGATCATCATGTGCCGAGGATGGTCTCGGCACTTATTAGCAGCAGTAACAGGAGAATGCAGTAATGGCAAAAGGTGTAGTTAAATGGTTCAACGACAGCAAGGGGTTTGGTTTCATCGAGCAGGATAACGGCGAGGATGTTTTCGTACATTTCTCCGCAATCCAGGGAGACGGTTTCAAATCCCTAGCTGAAGGTGATGCCGTCGAGTTTGAAGTGCAGAAAGGGCCGAAAGGTCTGCAGGCTGCAAACGTCACCAAGATTTAAAGCAACCGCTTTAAAAACAAAAGAAAAGGGGCCCCGGAGAAATCCGGGGCTTTTTTTATAGGGAGAGCGGAAGGGGTCTCACGGGGATGAATCAGGGAGGCTCACGCTCCCCCTCCCTTGACGGGAGGGGGCAGGGGGGTGGGTGAGCGGTTCACTCGATGCACGTGCCGGTCGAGCCTGGCTTGCAGACGGTCTTGTCGATCCACAACGCGCCGTCCATGCGGGTGCCGTCCAGGCGGGTGCCGCGCAGCCTGGCCTGAATGAGCGAGGCTCCCCTCAGGTTTGCTCCTCCCAGATCGGCCAGCTCGAGGTCGGTCTCGGTCAGGTCGGCGCGCTCCAGATTGGCACGGTGCAGGTTGGCCCGGTTGAAATTCACCCCGCTGAAGTCCATCCCTGCCAGGGACAGTCCGCTCAGATCGGAGCCGGAAAAGTCGCGGGTGGTGTTGAGGATGCCCTGCACCTCGGCGAGGGAGAGGCGCCTGTTGGTGACCTTCGATGCCTTGCCCGTGACCTCGGCGTGAGGCGCCGCCTTCACCCCGGCCTTGGCATGCCGCTTTTTGCGTACGTGACGGGCCGGCTTCTTTTCGGGCTCTTTCTTCGCGGAGGCTTCAGGTGGCGCGCTCCCGTCCTTGGCTTCCCTGGCAAGGGCGGCCAGCTTGACTTCGGCAACCCTCAGGGCCTTGGCCTCGTCGTCAGGCTGGCTCGCCCTAGCGGCGGAAGGGATCATCACGGCGCTAACAGTCATGGCCAGGAGCGTGGCAGCTATGTGAACAAAACGGCTGTTCATGGTGGTTCTCCCTAGTTCAGGCGTTACAGGTGTATCCCGTCCCCGCCCCGGGCTTCCCCGGGATGAATCCCGGAAGCGCCGGGGCCGGAACTCCCGGTCAGGGGGGGGCGCGCGGAAAGCGGTTCGCTTAGATCATTTATCGGTAGGAGCTGGAAAAACTGAAGAGGGAGCCCGCACTCTTCGCGTCGAGGGCGCCCCCCCTGCAGTGGCTCGCCCCGTCCGGCAGCAAAAGGGCGGCATGTCCGGCAGACCGGGCGGCGCGCCGAACGGTGCGGTGTGTAAATGGGAACCGCCGTGTGCTATATTGGGGCTGGATCCTGGCCACACGAATCAGAACATCCGATTGGGAGCGAAATGGCTACAGATAAGATCGTCGTTAAAGGTGCTTGCGAACATAACCTGAAGTGCATCGACGTCGAGATCCCGCGGGACAAGCTGGTGGTCATCACCGGCATCTCGGGTTCGGGAAAATCGACGCTCGCCTTCGACACCATATACGCCGAAGGGCAAAGGCGCTACGTCGAGTCGCTTTCGGCCTACGCCCGGCAGTTCCTCGAGCAGATGGAGAAGCCGGACGTGGAGTCGATAGAAGGGCTCTCCCCCGCCATCTCCATAGAGCAGAAGACCACCAGCAAGAACCCCAGGTCCACGGTAGGGACGGTTACCGAGATCTACGACTACCTGAGGCTCCTCTTCGCCCGCATCGGCCAGCCCCACTGCTACAACTGCGGCCGCCCCATCTCCTCACAGACGGTGACCCAGATGGTTGACCAGATGATGTCGCTGCCGCAGGGGGCGAAGATCACTCTCCTCTCCCCGATCGTGCGCGGACGCAAGGGCGAGTACAAGAAGGAGCTGATGCAGCTCAGGAAGGACGGCTTCGTCCGCGTCATCATCGACGGCAATACCCTGGACCTGGCCGAGGAGATCACACTCGACAAGAAGAAAAAGCACGACATCGATATCGTGGTCGACCGGCTGGTGGTCAAGCCGGGGATCGAGAGGCGGCTGGCGGACTCGCTGGAGACGGCGCTGCGTCACGCGGACGGCATCGTCAAGGTGGCGCTCTCCGCGGACGAGGAGCGGGAGATCAAGGCGGAGACGCTCCTCTTCTCCGAGTCCTCGGCCTGCATCGAGTGCGGGATTTCCTATCCGGAGATGACCCCGCGGATGTTCTCCTTCAACAACCCCTACGGCGCCTGCCCCGACTGCACCGGCCTGGGGGCGAGGATGTACGTCGACCCCGAGCTGGTGGTTCCGGACCCCGACCTTTCCCTGAGGGACGGTGCCATCGCGCCATGGGAGAAGCGGTTCTCGGGGTGGTACCAGCAGACCCTGGAGGCACTGGCGAAATCGTACGGCTTCGACATGCACACCCCGTTCAAGACCCTCACCAAAAAGGCCCACGATGCCGTGATGAACGGCTCGGGCGGAGCGCTGGTCGATTTCTGGTGGGAGGACGAGGCGGGCAAGCGCCACTACTACCGGAAGGCCTTCGAGGGGGTGCTGCACAACCTGGAGCGGCGCCACCGCGAGAGCGATTCGGAGCAGGTGCGGGAAGAGCTGGAAAAGTACATGAACGTGATGCCCTGCCCGACCTGCAACGGCGCCCGTCTCAAGAAAGAGGCACTCTTCGTGACGGTCGGGAAGCAGAACATCCAGCAGGTCACGGCGCTGTCGATCAAGGACTGCCTGGCCTTCTTCCAGAGCGTGGCGCTCTCGGAGAAGGAGGAGGACATCGCCCGCAGGATCTTGAAGGAGATCCGCGAGCGGCTAAACTTCCTGGTCAACGTGGGGCTCGACTACCTCTCGCTCGACCGCTCGTCGGGCACCCTCTCGGGGGGAGAAGGGCAGAGGATCAGGCTGGCCACGCAGATCGGCTCCTCGCTGGTCGGCGTGCTCTACATCCTGGACGAGCCCTCGATCGGCTTGCACCAGCGGGACAACAGCCGGCTGCTGCAGACGCTTCGCCACCTGCGCGACATCGGCAATACCGTGCTGGTGGTCGAGCACGACGAGGAAACGATCGAGGAGGCGGACTGGGTCATCGACATGGGCCCCGGAGCCGGCGTCCACGGCGGCGAGGTGGTCGCCGAGGGGACTCCCGCGGAGATCATGGCCAACCCGCACTCCCTCACCGGCCGCTACCTCTCCGGCGCCCTCAGCATCCCGGTCCCCAAGGAGCGGAGAAAGGGGACGAGATTCCTGACCATCGAGGGTGCCAGCGAGAACAACCTGAAGAACGTCACCCTGGACCTGCCGCTGGGGGTGATGACCTGCATCACCGGGGTCTCGGGCTCGGGCAAATCGACGCTGGTGATCGACACGCTGTACAAGACCCTCAACCAGCGGCTTTACAAGAGCCGGGAGAAGGCCGGCGCGGTCCGGAATATTCACGGCCTCGACGCCCTGGACAAGGTGATCAACATCGACCAGTCCCCCATCGGCCGCACCCCCCGTTCCAATCCGGCCACCTATACCGGGCTCTTCACCGAGATCAGGGAGATCTTCGCGCAGCTGCCGGAATCGAAGATGCGCGGCTACAAGGCGGGGCGCTATTCCTTCAACGTCAAGGGGGGGAGGTGCGAGGCCTGCTCGGGCGACGGGATCATCAAGATCGAGATGCACTTCCTTCCCGACGTCTACGTCCAGTGCGAGGTCTGCAAGGGGGCGCGTTACAACAGGGAGACCCTCGAGGTGCGCTACAAGGGGCGCTCCATCGCCGAGGTGCTGGACATGACCGTCTCGCAGGCGCTGGTCTTCCTCGAGCACATCCCGCGGATCAAGTCCAAGCTGAAGACCCTGGAGGAGGTCGGGCTCGGCTATATCAAGCTCGGGCAGTCGGCAACGACCCTCTCTGGTGGGGAAGCACAGAGGGTGAAGCTGGCCAAGGAACTTTCCAAGCGGGCCACCGGCCGGACCATCTACATCCTGGACGAGCCCACCACCGGGCTGCACTTCGCCGATATCGCCAAGCTCCTGGAAGTGGTCCACAAGCTGGTCGATGCCGGGAACACCATCGTGGTCATCGAGCACAACCTGGACGTGATCAAGACGGCCGACTGGATCGTGGACCTGGGGCCGGAAGGCGGCGACAGGGGGGGCGAGGTCATCGCCACCGGAACCCCTGAGCAGGTGGCCAGGGTCGAGAGATCCTACACGGGGCAGTACCTTAAGAAGCTCGTCCTGAAATAACCCTCCCCACCCCGACCTCCCCTCGAAGGAGGGCGGGCCCTGCCGGCCGAGCTCCGGTTCAGGGGGGGATAGGAACGGAGGTACAGGTCATGACAGACGAGAAATGCAACTGTGGCGAAACGCATGAGGGGGGGTGCGCCGGGTGCGCGATGGACGATATCTTCACCTACTGGTGCGAGTCCTGCAAACGCTCGGTGTCCGACAAGCGCTGCCCGTACTGCGGCCTGAAGGCGAAAAGAAAAAAATAACGGGGGGCGCGGGACATTTCCCGCTGGAGATTCCCGCGCCGCCATCCCGTCTTACCCGAGCCGTTCCCGTCACTTGGCACATCCGTCTCCAAACCGGCTGCGAACAAATCCCCCCAGGCCCCGCTTTGACCCCTCATTATGCTAGATCCCACCCTCTTTAACATTCCCTTCCCGCTGTCTTGCAGCTAAAGCACGATATAATAAAGCGAAAATCACTCGTGCCAGGGCAAATGTTTCGGGACGGATTATGCGCTACCATCTGCTGCGACTCTTTCTTCTTTGTACGTTGATACTGCTGCAGAGCGGTTGCGCATTCCTTTTGCCTAGAGCGAAGGTGGTGGCCGAGTCGCCATGGCAAGAATACACCGACGCGAAGAAGGCCTTCGATGCCATCACCATCGGCAAAACCACGGTCAGCGACCTGAAGGATCTCGGCTTCGACATCAAGGCCTCCCCGAACATCAAGGTGCTCAACTACCTCGACATCGCCGCCACCGTCCAGGCGATACCGATGGAGGAACTCGATCCCGGCCTGCAGGCCTGCCTGAGGGCGCGGACCGACTGCCGCGCCTACGTCTTCGAGCCTACCCGGACCTACAGCAAACGCGTAGGCAATTTCTGGCTCGACCTGCTGGCCTTCAGGCGCAAGACCCACCAGACAGGCTGGAGGTTCAAGGCCCTGATCGTTTTCGTCAACAGCCACGTAGCCTACAAGTTGTCCAGCGGCGAGCCGAAGATCGATCAGATGGATGACAGGATCAATCCTCTCGGCCCGATACAGAGCCCAGAGATCAGGATTCCCACCTTCTTCTTCTAAATCCACATCAGGCAGAGGCGCCCATGGAATGGCAGGAAGGATACGTCACCGACGTGGAGTACGTTCGTGGAGTCTACCGCGAGCTGGCGCCTTCGGTGCTGAACCTGGTGCTGTTAATCCAAAGCCTCGAACCGGTAGCGGTGCAGGACGGCTTCACCTACTGCGACCTCGGTTGTGGCCACGGAGAGGCGCTCAACCTTTTCGCCGCCTGCCACCCCCAGGGTCAGTTCCACGGGGTCGATTTCAACTATGCCCACATAGCAGGCGCCCGCGGCCTGGCCGGTGAGGCGGGATTGGACAACGCCACCTTCTGGGAGGCGAGCTTTGCCGATCTCGCGACGCTCCCCCTCCCTGATTTCGACTTCGTAGTCATGCACGGCATCTACAGCTGGGTCGGAAGTGACAACCGCAGGCTGATCCTCGATTTCCTGGAGAGGAAGCTCAAGCCGGGAGGCGTCGCATACGTGAGCTACAACAGCCTGCCAGGTTGGAGTTCCCACGCTCCTCTGCGGAAGCTCCTCGCGGAGTACGGCGACACCCAGACCGGTCCGCTGGAGCAGCGCGTGGATCGGGCCCTTCAGTTCGCGGAGAGGTTGAAGGTGGCCGGCGCCTCGGTCTTCAGTTCGAGTCCCTCGACCACGGAATTCTTCGAACGCATCCGTACCCTCCCCAGGAACTACCTCGCACATGAATTTTTCAACCGCAACTGGACCCTTTTCTATCACTCCGAGGTGGTGCAGGACTTGGCCGAGGCCGGGCTGAGCTTCGCCGGTTCCGCGAACTTCGCCGAAAATCAGGAGATGCTCAGGTTCACCGAAGCGCAGCAGCAGGTGCTGGCGGAGATGCCCGACAGGATCATGAGAGAAACGGTGAAGGATTTCCTGGTAAGCCCGCTGCTGCGACGGGATGTCTTCACCAAGGGGAGCCGCAGGATGCCCCCTTCCGCCCAGATGGAACACTTCGGGAAGCTCCGGCTGGCCCTGGTAGTGCCGCGGCAGACGCTGGGGGGGAAGGCATCGTTTCCCATCGGGGAGGTCCTGTTCGCCCCTGAGCTCTACGACCCGCTCCTTGCCGCGCTGGACCGAAAGCCCCATACGCTGGAGGACCTGCTGCGGCGCCGGGAGATAGCCCGTCTCGGCACCGGGCGCGTGGTGGAGGCGCTGATGGTGCTCCTTTCGGCCCAGTACCTGATGCCGGCGGTCGACCCAGACGATCTCGGAGTAATGGCGGCAAGAAAGCTCAACGAAGTGCTGCTCGATCGCGAGGCCGATAACCTGGAGACGCAGCCGGTCGCCTCGGCCGTGGTACAGAACGCGGTCAAGCTGGAGTGGCTCGACCGGCTGCTGGTCCTGGCGAAGATGTACGGCAACAATGACCCGGCAACATCGATCTGGGACAGGATTCAGGCCATCAGGGGCGCGAGGCTCACGGCCTCTCCCCCGGGACCGGCAACGCTGGACGAGCTGAGGCTGGAGATCGAGTCTTTCCGCAACAACAGGCTTCCCTTGCTGCGACAGCTGCGCATCGTCTGACCGCAAGCCCCTGCACCAGCCACCGTCGTCTCTCTTCTCCTTGGTTCCCGCCCAGAATGATGCTATGGTAGCGAAGCCGCCAAACCATGGCGCCAGGGAGATCCGCCATCATGACCGAAGCCCAGCACCCCTTTCAGACCCTCACCCCCAGTTTCATCATGGACGCCGTCGAGAGCCAGGGGGTCCGCTGCGATTGCCGCACCTCGGCCCTCAACAGCTATGAGAACCGCGTCTACCAGGTTGGGATAGAGGAGGGGGATCCCTTCATCGCCAAATTCTACCGCCCGGGGCGCTGGAGCGACGAGCAGATCGTAGAGGAGCACCGCTTCTGCTTCGAGCTGGTGGAGCACGAGCTCTCGGTGGTGGCGCCGTGGTGTAACGAAGCCGGGGAAAGCCTCTTTCACTTCGACGGCTTCCGCTTCGCCCTCTACCCGAGGCAGGGCGGCCACGCGCCGGAGTTCGACAACGACCAGAACCTCCTGGTGCTGGGCAGGATGCTCGGACGGATCCACAGCATCGGCGAAGTGCGGCCGTTCGAGCACCGGCCGACCCTCGATACCCGGAGTTTCGGGTATGACAGTGTGGCCCTGATCAGCGAAGGTTTCATTCCGGCGGAGTACCGGGAGAGCTATGCCGCGGTGACGAGTCAGCTGCTGCAGGGGATCGACGAGATCATGGGCGCGACGCAGTTTCGTCTCATCCGGACTCACGGCGACTGCCATGCGGGGAACATCCTCTGGCGGGACGGAGCCCCGCACTTCGTCGACTTCGACGACGCCCGGATGGCTCCTTCGGTGCAGGATCTATGGATGATGCTCTCGGGTGAGCGGCCGCGGCAGCTGGCGCAGCTTGCCCAGCTGGTCAAGGGCTACAACGAGTTCAATCACTTCGCCCCCTCCGAGCTGCGGCTGATCGAGGCACTGCGCGCCCTGCGCATGCTGCACTACAGCGCGTGGCTGGCCGCCCGCTGGGAGGACCCGACTTTCCCGCGGACCTTCCCGTGGTTCAACACCGTCCGCTACTGGGGGGAGCACATCCTTCAGCTGAGGGAACAGCTCTCCGCGCTGGAAGAGCCGCCGCTGGAACTGCCGTAGCCTCGTTGGTCAGCGGCTCTTCTGCTCCAGCTCCAGGTCGAGGTTCTTCAACTTATCAAGGTTCTTGTTGAGTTGCTTGATCCTGTCGTCCAGTTCGTCGACCTTCTTCCTCAGCTCATTTCGCTCGGCAGTGAGGGTCTGGTTGGCGGTGGCGAGGGCGCGGTTCTGGCGCCGCAACTCATCCACCCCGCTTAACATCTCCGTCAAGGGAGCGGCCTGCGCCGTCCACGGACTCGCGGGATATTCCCTCTTCAAGCGCCTCAACAGCTGCTGCCCCTGCCCCCCTCCCCCCCTTTCGCCGCCCCGCCTCAGAGAGAGGAGCGCCAGCCGGAAGAGAGCCTCGTCGGTGACGCCAGGTACCGGGCGGCCATTGGTGACGGAGGCCAGCATCCTCGCCGCCGCGGTCTTTTCCCCCATGCGCAGGAGTTCTATCGCCTGTGCAAGTCTTTTAGCCGGCGAAGCAGATTCCGCTCGCACCACGGCCGAGACTGCCGGCTCCAGGCGGACCTCCTGCTCCGGACGAGGGGGCCGGGTGGCCCCCTTGGGGGCCGCGGAGGCGCACCCCGCGGAGAGCGAGGCGATAATGGCAATGATGACGCTCTTTTTCATGTGACCCGCTCTCACCCGCTGATCAGGTAGTTGCTGCCAGGGTGCTCCTTGGCCGTGTCCTTGACCTTGGCGGCGGCCCGGGCGATATCGACCGCCGAGGAATATCGTTGTCCCCCGCAGATCACCACTGCGATGGAGATGGTGGTCATCGGGAAGAAACGGTGCACCCCGTAGCGGTCCGTTCCCTCGATCCCTCCCGCTCTCCTGTCTTCCGGGGCGAAATGCTCGACCGCCTCGGCGTCGAAATTCCTGATTACCTCCTGGCAGACCGTGGCGGCTTTCTCGGTAGGGACTACCATGACGAAATCGTCGCCGCCGACATGACCGACGAAGCCTTCGTCGCCGCAAATCGACTTCACCGTGGCCTCGATCAGGTCACCGGTCACCCGCAGCAGATCGCTCCCCTTGGCGTAACCGTAGTGGTCGCTGAAGGGCTTGAAGTTGTCGAGGTCGGCGTAGCAGAAGGCGAATGGTTCCCCGCCCTTCAGCCTCTCGTCCAGGACCCGTTCGATGGCGATGTTGCCGGGAAGGCGGGTAAGGGGGCTGGCATCCAGGCTCACCTGCTCCAGGACCTTGAGCCTTCCGGCCATCCTGGTGAAATCCCTGGCCAGCTCGGCGACCTCGTCATCACCCTGGATCTGCGGGTCGAAGTCGAAATCCCCCGCCGCGATGCGGTGGGTGGCCCTCTGCAATTTTCTCACCGACTGGAAGGTGCGGTAGGTGACGGTGGCAGCGACGCCGATGGAGAGGAGGAGCCCGGTGAGGGAGATGACGATGGTCCACCTCATGGCGCTTTCCTGCTGGTAGTTGGCCCGCTGCAAGAGCTCCGGCAGCCTCGCCTGCCGCCGGTCGTACGATTCGTCCACCGCCGTCAGCATCCTGACCGCCGCCGACCTGAGCTGCGGCTCGGAGCCCGGGACGTTGGCGAAGAGGCGGCCTGCTGCCGCCTGGTAGCCGGAATAGAGTTTCCCGAGGGCGGTTACATCCTTCCCCGGGTCGGTGGTCTGCAGCACAGCCAGGTTGGCCAGGGATTCCTTCTCGCGCTGGCGAAAGAGGGCCAGGAAGGCGGGGTCCTTGAGGATGGCGTATTTCCCCGCATAACCCTCCTGCGCCAGCAACGAGCTGCGCAGCTTTATCAGCGCGCTGATGGCCGGGAGATCCCTCGCGGCAATCTCCCGGGTGGTCTTGTTGATGGCGTGGAGGTTGAGGTAGGAGAAGAAGAGGGCCGCCCCGGTAAAGACAGCCATAGCCGCGTATCCTGCCGCGATCTTCTGGATCAGTGTGAGACCTGAGAGACGGAAAGTGGCGTGGGGTCCTGACATGGTACGGCATTCCTTGGGGATAGTGGCTCAGTGCGCCGGCATACCTTGGGATAACTCTCTCAGAATGTGATCTGCAACCTGTTCCGGCGTTTCCGAATCCATTGCTATGACAATGCCTGCATGGCACCTGTAAAGCGGGAGCCTTTCCTGATAGAGCGTCTCCAAACCCCCGGTACCCATTCCGACAATGCCGCGCGGCGCCTCGGACTGGATGTGCCGCCGTATTGCCTCCACCGAGGCATCCAGAAAGACGATGGTTGATATGGCAGCCAGATGTTTCATGGCCGCCTCGGAATAGACCACGCTGCCGCCGGTCGAAATCACCGTCTGGGCCGCCACCGACAGCGCCACGACCGCCTCCTCTTCCAGCTTCCGGAAAGCCTCGTCCCCCACCCGGTCTATCACCGCCTGCAGCGGCCTTTGGTATCGCCTCTCGATCAGCTGGTCCGTATCGATGAACTTACAGTCGAGCCGCGAGGCCAGGATCCTGCCGACCGCGCTCTTCCCGGACCCCGGCATGCCGATCAAGGTCACGCTTCCGGTGACCTTTGCCGCCCGATCGGCGGGAACTCTCACCAGCCTGATGCTCTCCATGTCGTCGTCTCTGTCCCGTAGCATTCCCTTCCTGGGATCACCTCTCATATCGGAGGCGGGATAGTGGCTGGCTTACCGGTTCTTCTCGATCGGTTTGAGATAGGGATCGGCTGAGAAGCGGAGTGCCCTAGAGGGTTTCTCTCAATTCCTTCAGTATCTCGATCTGCCGCTGGTTGACGTAGACCGACAGCAACTCTTCGGTTTGCTGGGTATGGTCGAAGCAGAGGATGCATTTGAAGGGCGGGCCTTCCGTGCTGATGCGAAGGAGGTTTGCCCGGATCTGCATGACCAGCTCCTCGCCACTTACCGGTCCGACCAGCTTCATCTCGACCCGGGCCTCGTTCCCCAGAAAACCGTCTTTCACCAGCGTGTTGAGGCAGCACCCCTCCAGAGAGATGTCGTGGATAATGCCGGAAATGACGTTGGGCCCGGAGTAGGTCATGATGCTCAGGGGCCTTTTGAAGCGGACCCGGACGGCACTGCGCCTGTTGACGAAGAGCTCTTTATAGCAGAAGCGGGACAAGCTGACCGTGCAGCGCCGGATATCGATACTCTCCAGCTGACCGAGCACCGGAGTTTCCACCAGGGGGGACTGGATGTAGACCTCGTTGCACTGCGAAATGGCCGCCAGCTGGAGCTCGCACGTTTGCAGCTCGACTTGGTGCGCCTTCACCTCGCAGATGCTGGCGGGGTGGGTGATCGGCATCTCTTTGTAGATGTTGGTCAGGGTGATGCGGGGGTCGCCGCGCAGTGAGAGGAGCTCGTGGAACTTCTCGATGAAGGCCTGCTGCTCGATGCCTTCTGATACCCTGTCAACTGCCTGATCCGACGTACTGTCCATCGTCGTCGTCCTCGGTTAGAGCCATCTTCGATGAGGACCTGCTTCAAGCGGACGAGTTCTGCCGGGAACGTTGCAGCAGGATGGGATCCTGGTCAGGAGCCTTCTATATATTAAAGGATCAGCCCCACCGGCGCAATTTGGGGGAGCTAAAAAATATGAAGCTGGCGGTAAGGTGCCGGGTGGGGGCGACGATCAGTACCAGGGGTACCCCGCGGCGCGGCGGCGGATGAAGTGCTCGATGAGGAAGAAGGGGCGGATGAAGATGACTTTTCGGCGACGCAGGTGGACCAGGTCTATGAGGAAGTGAAAGAGGCAGCCGGCCAGGAGGTAGTTGAGGGGGGGATACAGGTTGGCCAGCAGCCCGAGCAGGATGAAGAAATCTATCGTGTGGAAGATGCAAAGCCCTACATAGGGGATGGTCCCCTGGATCGGCTGCAGTTCGGCGAAGTAGCGGAACATCCCCCGCACGCTCAGGCTGCGCTTGCGTTGGATGTAGAGCAGGTAATGATCCACGTCGATCAGGACGCCGCCCACGGCGAAGAGGGCGAGCTCCCCGCTCCCCAGGATCGGTGCCAGTGCGGCGGCCGCTATCCCCGTCAGGGCCAGGTGTTGGGTAAGGGTCATGGCCGCAGTTAGAGGAGCGTGGACTGGAGCAGGGCGCGAAGCTCCCTGTTGTTGCCCGACTCGCTCTTCACGATAGCCTTGCGCTCGTTCCGGCTCATGAAAGTCGCCAGGTGTCCGCTGGCCGACTCCGGGCTCCCGGCGATGGAGGTGGCCAGCTGGCAGAGTATCTGTATGGGGAGGCCGTTCTTGTACCCCTCGACCAGCTTCCCGATCTCGTCACGACGCTGCTCCTCGCTCCAGGTCTGGTAGAGGTCGTCGCCTATATTGTTGAGTTTGTTCAGCATGGCGTTCTCCTTTTTTTCATGGCCCCCCTGGCGGAAGGGGGGGGCAGGTAAATGCTCCACCGGGGCTGGTTCCCTCACCCCGACCTTCTCCCGGAGGGAGAGGGGGAATTTCTACTTCACATGTTCGTGCCCGAAGATGTGCTCCCTGCAGTAGCCGTGCTGCCCGGCGCATTGGGGGCAGTAACGGAAGTCCATCTGGGGGTGAGTCTTGTCGGTGATGCCGCAGACGGTGCAGCGATGGGTCGGGCCCGAATCACGGCTGACCGCGCCGGCGGCCTTCTTCAGGAACTGCCTCCGGCCGTACCTGACGTTAAGCACGATGTCTGTGGCGAAGAATACCAGGTAATTGGCGATGGCGGCCAGGACGGTGACCCGCGTGGCCCAGCCCCCGAAGGCGAAGAGGTAGCCAAACCACAGCCCGGTGGCGATACCGAGCCATTTCATCCGCACCGGCACTACGAAGAAGAGCAGGATCTGGTACTCCGGGAAGAGCGTGGCGAAGGCGAGGAAGAGTGATCCTCCCAGGAAGCCGTTCGACACCGCCATCCCGGGCACCAGCAGCGAGGCGGCGATGGTCAGGATAAACCCAAGGAAGAGATAGGCATTGTAGCGGAATGCCCCCCAGTGGGCTTCGAGGGTCGAGCCCACCATGTAGAAGAAATACCAGGCAAAGAGGGTGAAGATCAGGCTCTGGCGGGGCGGGTCGAAAGGCAGGGTGAAGATGCACCACCATTCGCCCGCCAGCAGGCGCTCACCCGACAGATAGGTGGCGCCGCGATCGAGCTTTCCGGTCAGGTACATCACGTAGAACAGGGACTGCCCGGCGATCAGGTAGATGGTCAGGTTCGGGATGGCGTAACGGCCCAGTTTCTTGTCGAGACGGTCCAATAGGTTCATTTCGTTCGCTCGGTTCCAGTATCCGTGACCTGCAGGCCGGCCCGCGACAGTTGGGTGGGCGCAGCCGGGGCGGGGTGATTATGCGGCGGTGCAATGCCGTGACGGACCGCGGGGAGTTCCCGCAGGATGATGTTGCATTCGTCGGCGGTGATCAGGTTGAGCCTGGCGAGCTGCAGAATGTCGCAGGGCCGGGCGTATTCCACGGTGAAGGCGAAGTCCTCGCTGTCCCAGTCGCCAGGGCGGGGATAGGAGCTGCGGACCATGAACTGCAGGGGGCTGGGGTTGTCCGCCAAGTGAGCGCGCCACTCGTGCTGTTGCTGCTGGTTCATGAAACTGAACCAGATGTGGTGCGCCAGTTCATGCACCAGCAGGTCCCGCAACTCCAAATCGTTGTAGTCGTGATAGAGATTCCGATAGATCTGCCTGGTATCCGGCCGGTATGCCCCGAGGTGATTTTTTACCTGGCTCGGCAGCATGACCTGGTCGAACGACTGTCCGCTGACTCGCAGCGTTTCGCGTTTGGGGTCGTACCGGTCGAAGAGGGTCATGAGCGTATGGTCCGAGCGGGACAACTGCCGGACCTTGTCACCCAGCCCCCAACTTACCGGGATGAACGTGGTGGCGCATCCCTGGGCGACCAGGACGAAGAGAGAAACCAGTAAGAGCTTCAAGGCAGCTGTCATGCGTCACCCCGCGTCTTCCAGCGACTCAATCTTCGGGGAAAAGGATCTCTTTCCCGCGGAAGTCAGGGTGTCACTGGCGGCACTGTCACAGCTCGCCGGCTGTGCTGACTGTCAATCTGTCTCCTCTATCTCTACTCCCGCCACAAACCTCGGGGCACTGGGTCGGCGCGAGGTCATCGAAATTGAGCGGCGGAGATGATATGTCACGATAACGAGATATACTTGCTGCCTGATGAACAATCGGTGCAATTTAGCACACAAGTTGCCCTCCGTGCAAGGAACCCCGCAACATCAATGTATTTACAGCGTCGGACGCAGCTGCTGATAGAAAGTTATCGTCACGCCGAATCCTATTGATTATTGCTTTTCCGTCCCCTAAAATGCCACCAACAGTTCTAAGGGCTTCATGACGCGCGTTCTGTTAATAACAGATATCGAGCGGGTACAGCGGGTCTTCCTGGACCTGGAAAAGGACGGCGTCCTCGAGCTCCGTTCCGCCGCCAGCCTGTCCCAGGGCGATCTCAGGCTGGACGACTTCCCCCCCGAATTTATCTTCGCCCAAAGCCGCATCTCCGGTTTTTCCAGCGATCTCGTGTTGGGTCGTCTCAAGGGCATTCCGGCCGTCGCCAAGGTAGTTCTGCTGGCTATTGACGATGACGACGCGGTTGCGGCCAGAAAGCAGGGGAAGCCTCTCCTTGAGCTGACATTGGATGACCAGACGCTTTGTGACGGGGTGAGGAACATGCTGATCGCCTCCCGTCCCACCGGGCGTAAAAAGGCTGCCAAGGCTGTCGAGCTCGCCCCGGCAGCCCAGGCTGCCCAGGCTGCCCCGGCTGCGAAGAGGCGTACTACCAAGGCAAAGGTCCCGGTCCAGGTACCGGTTGAGCTGGCCAGGGCTGCAGCGGGAGGAACCGCGAAGGCAGCTGAAGAAGTGGTCCTGCCCGAGCCTCCAGCGGCAGGGGTACAGGTCGAAGTGCCGGTGCCGAGGGCGATTTCGGAAAGGCCGCCGGCCGAGGTGCCGATCGAAGAAGTCACTACTCCGAGTCCTTCGGTGCAGGAGAAAGTCTCCAGAGGGAAGGCTGCCTCACCCCGAAAGGCCCGCACGGCGAAACCGGAGGGTGCTGCGGTCCCAGCTGAGAAAAGGGCGGAAAGATCCGCGGCGCCTCGTGACGTAGGGCCCCCTTCCGTATCAGAGGTAACCCAGCCGACGCCGGCAAAGGCGGCCGATGCTATACATCCGCGGGGACCGGTAGTGGAACCGCCCGCAGAGGGAGTGCCGGTCCAGGGACCTCCGGTTGAAAAACCGCCGTTTGTACCGGTGCAGCAGTGGATTACGGAGGACCAGCCTGCAGATTTGCCGGCGCCGGAACATGGAAGGGAGCTTGATGAAGTTCTGCCCCCTGCTGCTCCTGCACCGGAAACCGAGACACCCTCCGTGTCATTTGCGGATGTCATGAAAAGGACCGCAGCCAGACAGGGCCCTGCCGCAGCTGCAGACGTTCAAGTCGAGGTGGTGATCGAGCCACAGCGGGGTGGGGTATCGCAACCTGGGGAAGGGCATGGAGTCTCGCTGGTGGAGCCTGTCGACGGACCGGTTCCCGATGAGAGGTTAGATGGGGCGCCGGAACCGCTGGAAGATGCGGTACTGCTGAGAAAGGCGAAGCCCCCTCATTGGGTCCTTCCGGTGGTGTCGGCGCTGGTGCTTATCCCCGTCGTTTACTTGCTCTTCTTTTATCATGGGCAGGGCCAGAATAAGGAGGCACCGGTAGGGGCGCAGAAAGAGGCCCCCCGTCCTGCGCCTGTCGCGGGTAAAGCACAGCCTGGGACCACGGTGGCACCTGTGCCGGTTCCTTCGAGGGCACCGGCTGCCACGCCGGGCGCACCTGCCCCGGCCAGAGTCCCTGCTCCGGCTGCGGCACCACCGGCCCAGGTACGACCGGCAGCACCAGCGGCGCCGGCCCGTCCAGCGCCGCCGGCGGGAACCACCGGCCGGACTGCGCCGATACCGGCGACGCCCGCTCCAGCTAAAGCAGTGGCACCGCCAACTGCCCCGAAAGCGGCAACGCCACCGGCTCCTGCCAGAACTGCGGCACCTCTTCCGGTGAAACCTGCAGCACCGGCTCCGGTGAAACCTGCGGCACCTGTTCCCGCGAAGCCTGCGGCTTCGGTTCCGGTAAGGGCAGTGGCACCGGCTGCACACGCACCGACGCCTGCTCGCGCACCGGCAGCCGCAACTACGACGCCGAAGGTAGCGCCACCCGTCCCTTCGAAACCCGCTGCATCGGCGGCAAGGACTCCGGTCGGTCAGGCGGCAAAACCGGCGCCGCAAGTCGCTGCCAAAGCTCCGGTTAAACCGGGACTAAGGGCCATTCCTCCCTTTCTGGTTGGGACGACACTGGACCCGGCTTATGGAAAAAGGCATCCAGGCTGGCAACGGTACGTTGGGGCAAGAGCCGAGTACAAGCTCTTCAGAGAGGGCGACGTCTTCCGCGCCTTGCAGGTTATCTCCCTGAAGGGGCAGCCGATCCCCGATGAGATTTATCAGAGGGCTTTACGGGAGTTCGGAGGGATCGACAGCTACCAGATCCAGTCCACTGCCACGAAAGGCGGGTACCTTGTCGAGCAGGGAGTGGCGAAGGATGGCATCCGCCTCATGATCTACCGGAAGAGGACCGATCAAAGCATGAAAGGCCTCGTCATCTACTATCCGTGACGTGCTGGATGTGAAGCAGCGAAAACCATTGGAATGAGGTATTTGATGATCAGGTTGAACCAAGGCGTCACCCTTTCCTTTCTGGCTCTTCTCGCAGCTCCTACCGTAGTCCGTGCCGAACAACCCTCATTCGCCATCGATCTCAAGGACCTCGACCGTCAAAAGCCGGCACCCCCGGCGAAGGCGGAAACGCAGAAGGTTCAAAAACAGAAGGTTCAAAAACAGAAGAAGCAAGCCCCCCGTCATGAGGAGCACGAGGCCCCTCACCACAAGGGCGACTATGTCACCTACACCGTCAAGCCCGGTGACTATATCTTCAAGATCCTGATCGGGAAGTTCGGCATGTCGGAGGAGCGGGCCGAGCGCCTCGTTCCAGAGATCATCCGCATCAACGACATTTCGAACATCAGAAACCTCCAGGTAGGAAGGAAGCTCCTCATCCCATGCAAGGAACATGAGCACACGGCCAGAGTTTCGAAAAGGGAAGGGAGACCACACAAGGCTGAACGGGCGGTGCCTGCGGTGACGCACGAGGGCGCCGCGCTGCTGGAGGAGAAAGGGGAGCCCATGGCACCTGTCGCTCCGCCACCTGTCGCTCCGCCACCTGTCGCTCCGCCACCTGCCACTCCGGTCGCGCCCGTCCCGCCTCCCGCGGCACCGGCTGCACCGGCTGCACCCGCGCCAGCTAAGGAGAGTTCGGTCAAGGCCGCCGCACCCTCGCCGATCCCCACCGCGCCTATCTGGGTCTGCTCGATTCCCCAGAAAGATCCCGGGGCCATCGTGGATTCCATCCTCAACGCCCTTTCCGTAACCTGGTGCAGGAACCGCATCGTCCAATCCGAGCATTCCGCCTCCATCCCCTTCAGCATCAGGGTCGACCGCTACTTTGAGTACAAGGGCGGGCGCTATATCGTCAGCGTAGGTGAAGGGGATGCTTACAGCTATACTTTGATGAGATTATTGGAAGATGCCGGCTACAAGGTGCTCAGGCTGGGGGCGGAGGAAGATTTCAAGTCTGTGGGCGAAAAACTCCTCACGATGATGGGGGTGGCTCCGGATTTTGGGAAGCACGCTCTGCAGGGGGGGAAGGAACTGCCGGGATTTCTGGTCCAGCAGGACGATGCCGGCGGCCGGCGGGTGATCATCACCAGCCAGCCGGCGGATCGCAATCAGAAGTGGGTAATGGGTGCGGGGTGCAGCGCGAGGTGACGAATCAGGGCATGACCCCGGAGGTACGTTCTTCGGCCTGGGTCTGTTCCGCTTCAGGTTCGGTCCCGCCCATACTGCTTGCTGCCGGCGGGACAAAGACTCCCGGAAGGGTGCTTTGCAGGGAGGCATCGTTGAGAGAAGGGGGCTCTTGGAGAACTTCCTTCGGTACCGGGACGTACGGTTTTCCCTTGGCCACGAATTCAGCTTTCTTGCCTTGCGCCGCATCCTGTACCCAGGAATCGACCTTTTCCTTGACCAACTCCTCCACGTTGTCCTTCAGTGGCGTGTAGGCCGCCTCCTGCTCCAGAGGCCTGACGCGCTGCAACTGGTCGAAGACCCGCTTGGCGTACAGGTCGCGTTTCTGGGGGGTCTGGCTGTTGTAGCAACCGATCGCTTTCCAGGTGTAGCCGTACTTGTTCATGCACTGGGCAAGGATCCAGGCGCCGGTCTTGGCGTTGAAGCAGGCGTCGCCGAGGTTGTTCCAGCGCTTCTTGCCGATGGTCGAGGCCCAGCTCGAATTGATCTGCATCAGACCAAAGTCATAGGTGCCGTTGCTGTTCTTGTTGATGGCGCGGGGGTTGAAGTTCGATTCGACCTTGGCAATGGCGCGGAGGATCTGCGGGTTGATGCCGTATTCGGCGCCAGCCTCCTCGAAACAGAACGGGAAGGCATTGGTGGCGACGGCTGCGACCAGCGTGATGGCGAGGAAGACGGTCCTTATTTTAACCATGTAGCAAACCTCTCTAAAATCCCTCCTGAATCGGAGGGGACTCTGGGAGCGGGCACAATTCCGTCAAATGATACCTTTATCGACCCGGTATGTCACCAGCTAAAGTCATGCCCGTCCTCACTCCTTGCACTCCGCCGGTCGTGGAGGAGGATCAGTGGGGGGGCGGGGAAGTGCCACAAAGTGAGTGAATCAGCCGGTTGTAAACCAGCCTTTTGGCACGTGGGAGCAAGGAGCAGTATATGCGAATGAATCTGAGCGAGCTGGAGATCAGGGTCCTGGGGGCCCTGATGGAGAAGGAGCTCTCCACCCCCGAGAACTATCCCTTGAGCCTGAATGCCCTGGTCAGCGCCTGCAATCAGAAATCGAACAGAGATCCGGTCATGTCCCTGACGGAAGCCGACGTGCAGAGCGCCCTGCAGGCGTTGGGGAATCGAGGTCTGGCGCGGATGACCACGATCGGCGGCAGGGTCGCCAGGTACTGCCATTCTGTCGCCGAAAAACTTGGACTCGCTCCTGCGGCGCGGGCGCTCCTGGCCGAACTGATGTTGCGCGGGCCGCAGACGGCGGGAGAGCTGAGAATACGCGCGGAGCGGATGGTGGACCTTGGGGACCTCGCCGCGGTCGAGGCGGCTCTGGGCGAGCTTGGGCAGGCCGGGCCGCCGCTGGTAGTGAGGCTCCCCCGCCAGCCGGGGCGCAAGGAACAGCGGTTCGCGCAGGTCCTTGCCGGTCTGCCGGAGATCACGGCGGAGGAAGAAGCCGCTGCGGACGAAGAGGATCGACAACCGCAGCGCGCTGTGCAGGGGCGTGCCGTGGATCGGCTGGGACGGCTGGAAGCCGGCGTTGTCTCGCTCCGTGAGGAGATCGCGCTGCTGCGGCAGGAGGTCGAGGAACTGCTGTCGGCCTTAACGTGAAAAGATCAAGAAGCGAATCCCGCCTGTCGGGCCTTTGACAAGGCGGGGACGATAGGCGCGGCATCTGGTTCGCGCCCGGAGGGCGCTCCTACGGGAGCTCACGGATTTGATGTAGGAGCGCCCTCCGGGCGCGAACCAGAGGCAAATCAGACTCTCTTGCTCAGCCACCAGCCACTAATCCCCAGCCCCCAGCCCCCAGTCCCTAGTCCCTAGTCCCTAGTTAGTAAACATCAGCTTCCGCTCGAGGTCCATGGAGTGGGAGAGCCTCTTGGCCTCCTCGATGGTGATCAGGTCCTGCTCGTGCAGCTGGATCAGGTGCTGGTCGAGGGTCTGCATCTGGTACTGGCTGCGGCTGTTCTCCATGTGGTTCTCGATCTCGTCCAGCCTCCCTTCCCTGATGCAACTCTGAATGGTCGTGGTTCCCCGCATGATCTCCAGGACCGGCAGAATGAATTCCCCGGTCTTGTTCATCACCAGCCGGATGGAGACGGTCGCCACCAGGATCTCCGCCAGCCGGTGGCGTACGATCTCCTGCGCCTCCGGCGGGAAGTGGCCGATGATGCGGTTGATGGTGGAGACGGCTCCCTGGGTGTGCAGCGTGGAGAGCACCAGGTGCCCGGTCTCGGCAGCCATCAGGCAGGCCTCGATGGTGTCCTTGTCGCGCATCTCCCCGACCATGATGAGGTCAGGGTCCATGCGCAGGGCGGCCTTTAGCGCGGAGCTGAAGCTGTCCGTGTCGATCCCGACCTCGCGCTGGATGACGCAGCTCTTCTGCGAGGTGAAGAGGAACTCGATCGGATCTTCGATGGTGATGCAGTTGTAGCTGAAGCTCTCGTTGATGTAGCGGAGCATGGAGGCCAGGGTGGTCGACTTGCCGTTACCTGTCGGGCCGGTGACCAGGATCAGGCCGTTCGGGACCTTGACGATCTCCCCCAGCACCGGCGGGAGGCGGAGTTCCTCGAAGGTGCCGATGTGGGCGGGGATCACGCGCATGATGATGCCGAAGGCGCCGCGCTGCCGGAAGATGCTGACCCTGAAGCGGGCCCCGCTCGGCAGTGAAAAGGAGGTGTCGTATTCCTTCTGGTCCGCCTCCCAGCGGCGGTTGTTGTGAGCCATGATCTGTGTGGCGATGAACTCGGTGTCCTCCGCGGAGAGGTTCGGAAGCTTGGAGCGGATGATCTGCCCCTTCCCCCGGAAGAAGGGAGGGTTGTCGACTTCGAAATGAACGTCGGAGACCTTCTTGTTGAATGCAATTTCCAGAATCTGGACGAATACCTTCGCATCAATCGCCATGACTGCCCCTTTCCTTCTTTTCGTTTAAACGATGTCTTCCAATCCCCGACAGGCTCTACTTCTGCGCGCACCTCTTGCGATACAGGGCGTTGTCGATCACCATGCCGGCATGCTGCGCCAGGATCTCCAGCAGTTCAAGCTGCGGAGTACCGCCGGCACGGGCACCGAAGTCGGCATAGATAATGGCAATGACCCGCCCGAAACTCTTCACCGGCAATAGCATGATCCTCGGACTTGCCGGTTCTCCAACCAGTCCCTTGATCGATTCCCGTATGGCGGCATCGGCCTCGCCGTAATAGCTTTCTCCATCGAGGGCCTTTTGCAACAGTGATGATCCCGACACAGCGAAGCGCTGCTTGATCGACGAGGTCTCCCCCGGGCCGCTGATGCCGATCCCCCTCTCCGCCATCAGCTCGGAGCGCAGCAGTACCAGGGTCACCGCCCGTTGAAAGAAGGTGGCGACGGACTGGAGGAGCGAGTAGGTGACTTCGGAAGGCTCCCGGCGGTCCGACAGCGCGGACACCTGCTCCTTGAAGCGCAGCAGGAGCCCTTCCCCCGCCTCGACCCGCATGTTCTGGAGGTAGCTGTCGAGGGCCCGCGACGATTCTATGATGTCGGAAATGAAAGATGTCTTGCGCTCGGCGCGGCTCGCTCTGGGGAGGACCGCCCTGACTCCGGCCTGGAAGGCACGGGTGCTGAGCTCGAAATCCCAGGGGCAGGCAAAAAGGATGATGGGAAGATCGCGGTCCTTCTCCCGTTTCTGTTGCAGGAAGGGGAGGATTTCGTCGCGGGCGCCCCCTTTGTCGTTGGGCTCGCCGGGGTCCACCAGCAGCATAGGGTTTCGCCCCTTGGAGTGAAACTGGTCGATGATGGCGTCGAGCCCGCTGACCTCGGTGGTCGCGCAGAGAAAGCTCGGGCCGCAAACCGCAGCCACGCATTCCCGGATTATCTTGTCGCCGGAATAGAGGATGACCCCGCAGCCGTCTCCCTGCAGCTGGGGGCGATCGTTGAGGCCCTCCAGGTAGCGGACCAGCCGCTGCTGCTCCTCGGGCGGGATGCCGGCAAGGAGGAGTTGCAGCCTTTTCGCCGGCGTCTCCGGCTCGACCTCGCTTAGCCCCGAGAAGGCTTGGGGGATCTTTCGCTCGATGGCATCCAGCTCGTCCAGACCCAGATCTGAGGCGGAGATCTCGGCGTCGGAGCTCTCGGTCTCCGGGCCGTTGCCGAAGACCGAGCCTTCGTGGCCGTCGCGCTTGCGCTCGTCGTAGATCCGCAGCGCGTCCATCAGCACGCTCTGGGTATTGAGCTGCATTTCCTTCTTGAGCTGCTCGGGGAAGTAGCGGTATTCGTCGGAGACGGAGATCCTGTCGACGTCCAGGGAGAAGGTCCCCTTGGTCCAGGAGAGGATCTCCACGATGGTCATCTCGATCAGGACCTCCAGCCCCTGGTAGGCTGAGTCGGCATTTAACTTCCCCGCCTCGACCAGGGTCTGGATGATCGGTTTTCGCAGCGACCCGGCCTTGTGCTGATCGCGCAGGGCCTGCTCGAGGTCGTCGGGGGAGATCGCTCCCATGTCCATCAAGACCTGACCGATGCGGACGCTGTTGTTGACGTGGTTGGCGCTGACGATGTAGCCGCCGCTGAAGACGAGCTGGCTCTCCCCCTTGATGCTTCTCAACGAGAGGGTCCCGGATTTGCCGGTGGCGTGCAGCAGTTGGATGATATCGACGATGGGGAGGATTTGTAAATCGCCGTCAAAGGACATGTGAGATACCTTTTCTCCTTCTTGGGTGCCTGAGACTCCACGGCTTTGTAAACGAAACCCCAGTCAGCGCGGGATTTTAGCACGCGGGTGAGCCTAAGTAAACGAGAATCGTTAGAGGATTAGGATGAAGTAGGAAGGGGGGAGGGGGGCGCCGGATTCCCGGCAGGGTGCCCCTCTCCCCCTCACGGTATCGGTGAGAAGGTGGTCGCTTCGGCTGGAACTCCGCGGCCGGCGCGGTTGCCGCCAGGGAAAGGCGGGGCAGCCGTCGCCGGCACGGGAGGCTTCCTCATCTGCAATCGCCTTTCTAATTAAAGGGTTTCGCCGACCCGCCAATCCTTCGGTGCCGGTAGCCAAAACTTTAACCATTTGTCGCGCTTAGGAGCCGACCGGGGCTCCATCGCCGGTCCTGTCTACACATTAGCCTTGAATTCATTTAGTAATATGGGATACTCTGCCATTTGGAGTATCCTACGAGCGTTGCGACTGAACAAGCCTGCCCGCTCCCCCCGTTACGGCAAGGACACTTGGTTCCTCCGCCCCAGGGGAGCCGGGTCACGGAGAAGTTTTAAATATGGAGATCTACAAGGCACAGCCGCGCAGGTTGAAAAAGAAGCGACCGGCGGGCAAGACCATACTGGCAGCCTTTGCCGGGTGTGCGACCATCGCGCTGCTGGCCTTTGTCGGCTACATCTTCTACATGGTCGGGACCCTCCCCAAGGTGGACCGCCTGGCCGACTACCGCCCACCGATCCTCTCCCAGGTCTACGGGGAGGACGGAAGCCTGGTCGGCGAGTTCTACATCGAGCGGCGCACCGTCGTTCCGGTGGACAAGATACCGAAACGGCTGATCCAGGCCTTCGTCTCGGCCGAGGATTCCAACTTCTACCAGCACAAGGGGATCGATTACCTGGGCATAGCCAGGGCCGCGGTCAAGAATGTCATCTCGATGCGCAAGAAGGAAGGGGCCTCGACCATCACCCAGCAGGTGGCCAAGTCGATGCTCCTCACCCCGGAGAAGAAATTCTCCCGCAAGATCAAGGAGGCCATCCTGGCCAAGAGGATGGAGGAGCGGCTCTCCAAGGACGAGATCCTCTACATCTACTTGAACCAGATCTATCTCGGCGCCGGGGCCTACGGTGTCCAGCTGGCGGCCGAGACCTACTTCGGCAAGGACGTCGACAAGCTGAACCTGGCCGAAATCGCCATCCTGGCGGGCCTGCCCAAGGCTCCCAACTCCTACTCGCCCATCAAGCATCTGGACCGGGCCAAGGAGCGGCAAAGTTACGTGCTGGAAAGGATGGTCAAGGAAGGCTACATCACCCAGGCCGAGGCGGATTACGCCAAGGCCACTCCGATCGTGATCCACCCGCTGAAGAGGGTCAACGCGGACCAGTCGGCCTACTTTCTGGAGCAGGTCAGGCAGCAGCTTGAGGAGAAGTACGGCGAGGAGCGGCTGTACAAGGACGGCCTCAAGATCTACACCACCATGAATGCCGAGATGCAGAAGGGGGCCTACGACAGCGTGGTCAACGGCCTGAAGGCGCTGGACAAGCGTCAGGGCTTCCGCGGCGCCGCCAAGTACCTCGACCAGCAGGAGGTGGAAGCCTTCTGCCGCAAGGTCGAGGACGGCATCGACTACCTCTCCCTCAAGCAGGGCTCCACCTACCAGGGGGTCGTCACCGGGGTGAACGAGGCCAAGCAGGAACTCCTGGTGCGGGTGGGGGACCGAAGCGGTACCGTACCGAAGAAGGAGATGGCCTGGGCCGGCAAGCTCGAACTCGTCAACAGCTGGGGGAAACCCCAGGCGAAGAAGGCCATCGGTCTCGGGGCGGTGCTGGAGCTGCAGGTCAAGGAACCCGATGTGAACCGCGCCGGAGCGCTCTTCGCGCTCGACCAGGTACCCGAGACGCAGGCTGCGCTGGTCGCCATCGACCCGATGAGCGGCGCGGTGCGGGCCATGGTGGGGGGCTACGACTTCAAAAAGAGCCAGTTCAACCGCGCCATGCAGGCCAAGAGGAACCCCGGCTCGGCCTTCAAGCCGGTCATCTATGCCGCCGCCCTCGACAACGGCCTGACCCCGGCCACCGTGATCGACGATTCGCAGGTCGAATACGACAGCGGTAACGACAAGGGGTGGAAGCCGAAGAACTACGACAATGTCTACCGCGGCCCGGTCACCATGCGCGAGGCCCTCACCAACTCCATCAACGTGGTCAGCGTCAAAATCCTCGAGAGGATCGGGGTCTCCTCGGCCATCGAGTACGCCAAGAAGCTGGGCATCACTTCACCGCTGGCGGCCAACCTCACCCTGGCCCTCGGCTCCTCGAGCCTCACTCCCCTGGAACTGACCAGCGCCTATGCCGTCTTCGCTTCCGGCGGCTACCGCACCACACCGTACTTCGTCACCAAGGTCCTGGACCGCGACGGCAAGGTGCTGGAGGAGATGGTCGAGCCGAAGGTGCAGATGCCGGTCTTCGCCAAGATGTCCACCGCCGCCGAGGGCGATGGGGAGAGTGATGGCGAGGAGACCAACCCTGTCGACGGGCAGCAGGGCGCCCACGCTGCGGGAACCCCGGTCGGGGCGCAGGGGCCCGGGGCGGTCCCGGTGATCTCCCCCGAGACCGCCTACCTCATGACCAACCTGATGCAGAGCGTCGTCTCCAGCGGTACCGGAGGACGCGCCCGCGCACTTGGACGCCCGGTGGCCGGCAAGACCGGAACCACCAACGACATGAAGGACGCCTGGTTCGTGGGCTACGTGCCACAGCTGGTCGCGGGGGTTTGGGTCGGCTACGACCAGGAGCGAAGCCTCGGCGCCGGCGGCTCCGGTGGCCAGGCGGCGGCACCGATCTGGACGGAATTCATGCAGCGGGCCCTGGCCGGCGTTCCGGTCAAGAGCTTCCCCGCCCCGTCCAATATCACCTTCGCCCTGATCGACCCGCGCACCGGGCGGCTGGCGAGGGAGGGGAGCCCCGGTGCGGTCCAGGAATGCTTCATTAGCGGCAGCGAGCCGACCAGCTACGACCCGGAGCCGCCGGCGGAGCAGCCGGTGACGCAATAACCTGGCGTTATCATTGGTATTCACGGCTCTCGCGCTCCTGTCGGGTTTTGGCGGGGAGTGAACCGGTGAATCCCTGGAGCGGCGAAGGTCCCGGAGGGCGGTTCCGGCTAGAACCGCTCCTGTCCTGGAGAAAATGCTGCGGCGTCCAAGAAAACCCTTGCAAATTGCATTTTTATGATTATAGTGGCATTTAATTTAATACATCCAAGGAGGGTTTAACATGACTAAAGCAGAACTCGTCGAAGCAGTGGCAAAATCCGCCGACATCCCCAAGGGTGCAGCCGAGAAGGCTGTAGGCGCCTTCATCTCCAGCGTAAGCGGAGCACTGAAGAAGGGTGAGCGCGTGACTTTGGTGGGCTTCGGCAGCTTCGAGGTGTCCAACAGGCAGGCACGCACCGGCAGGAACCCGCAGACCGGCAAGGAGATCAACATCGCCGAGGCGAAGGTACCCAAGTTCCGTCCGGGCAAGGCTCTGAAAGACGCCATCGCAGCAAAAAAATAGTCGCCTTGGCGACCGGCGTGCCCTCCACGAAGGTTGCCGGCAGCGCAGCGAAAAGCCCCGCCCCTGAAGGCGGGGTTTTTTAGTATACGACGCACCGGAAAAGAAAAGCTTGCTTTCCCCTTCCGGCTGTAGTAATCATGGCTGTCTGACTGACATCAGTTCCATCAGGGAGAATCTTTCCCGTCCCATCGATCCAACCCCTCGCATTCAGGCTAATCCCCCTCAAGAAATGCGGCTGCACTTTGGTTGGCGACGATGTACGATCTGCCGGTCAAAACCAGCTGTTGTCAGCACGCGGTAAACATCTCCGCAGCGGGCCGTTTCGCGTCTTAAAACTCATTTTTTACATCCCTGCAGCTAGCTAGGTGCCCCCGTCGTGTGCCTGACGGTCTGCGCCCTACCATATTTCATTATGGCCAACAAAAAAGGAATCACATGTCTTTCGAAACACTCAATCTCTCCGCCCCGATCCTCAAAGCCATCGCCGCCTGCGGCTACACCGATCCGACCCCCATCCAGGCCCAGTCGATACCTGTCGCCCTGGAAGGAAAGGACCTGATCGGCAGCGCCCAGACCGGCACCGGCAAGACCGCCTCCTTCGTCCTCCCCGCCCTGGAGCGCCTGCTGGTTCCCTCCGAGGCACATGGAAAAGGCCCCCGCATCCTGGTGCTGACCCCGACCAGGGAGCTGGCCAACCAGGTGACCGACGCGGTCAGGAGCTACGGCAAGTTCATGAAGGTGAGAAGCGGCTCGATCCTGGGCGGCATGCCCTACCGTGAGCAGATGTTGCTCCTCTCCCGTCCGGTGGACCTGATCGTCGCCACCCCGGGGCGCCTGATCGACCACCTCGACCGCCGCAGCCTCAACCTCTCCCGCCTGGAGCTCCTGATCCTGGACGAGGCGGACCGCATGCTGGACATGGGCTTCTCCGAGGACATCGACCGCATCGCCGCCGCCTGCCCGGAAGCGCGCCAGACGCTCCTCTTCACCGCCACCATGGATGACGCCATGGCCAAGATCGCCAGCCGCCTCCTGACGGACCCGGTGCGGATCGCGGTGGAAGGGAAGGAGGTCTCCGAGCTCCAGATCGAGCAGCGCCTCCACGTGGCTGACGACATGCGTCACAAGAACCGTCTGCTGCAGCACCTGATCTCCGACGAGAGCGTCACCAAGGCCATCATCTTCTCGGCCACCAAGAGGGACGCCGACATGCTGGCCACCGAGCTCTACGCCCAGGGGCACGCCGCTGCGGCCCTGCACGGCGACATGTCGCAGGGGGCGCGCAACCGGACCATCGTCAACATGCGTCGCGGCAAGGTCCGCCTGCTGGTGGCCACCGACGTGGCAGCACGCGGCCTCGACGTGACCGGTATCAGCCACGTGATCAACTACGACCTTCCGAAATTCGCCGAGGACTACGTGCACCGGATCGGCAGGACCGGACGCGCCGGCGCCAGCGGGGTGGCCATCTCCTTCTGCTCCATGAACGAGGTCGCCTATCTCGACAGGATCGAGCGCTACACCGGCAAGACCCTGCAGCAGCACGTGATCCCGGGACTGGAGCCGACCCGTCCCCTGAGAAGGTCGGGCGGTCCCGGAGCCAAGAAGGGGCGCCCCTCCTTCGACCCGCGCAAGAAGTCCTTCGGCCCCAAGGGTCGTCCCGCCGCGGGGGGCAAGCCCGTCGGCCGCAGGGACCCCCAGGTGGTGGTCGAGTACCGCCGCGGCGGCAGGCGCGACGGCGTTAAATAGCGCCTTTTCCCCGTTGCTTTAACCCATTCTTTTTGGTATCGTCTTGCAGAATTGACGGCACCCCCGCCTGGCGCGGCGGGTGCCGTCTCGCAACACGCCGCGGATCACTGCGGCACAAATCCGATACTAGAGGGGGTGTGGCATGGCGGGAGCCGTTGAATTAGGGAAGGGTCTGTACTGGATTGGGGTGAAAGATCCCGGCCTCACCGTCTTCGATGACCTCTTCCCCACCGAGCATGGCACATCCTATAACTCCTACCTGGTCCAGGGCGACACCCATACCGCCATCGTCGATACCGTGAAGGCCAAGCGGTTTGATGAGTACCTGGAGAATATCCGCTCCATCATGGACCCGGCGGATGTCGACTTCATCATCGTGAACCACTCCGAGCCCGATCACTCCGGCTCGCTCGCCTTTCTCCTCAAGCACTGCACCAAAGCCTGCGTCATTTCCAGCCAGGCGGCCAAGACCTTCCTCGGCAACCAGATCCACGAGCCGTTCCACTCCCGGATCGTCAAGGACAACGAGGAGATCGACCTAGGCGGTAGGACCCTGCGTTTCATCTCCGCCCCCTTCCTGCACTGGCCGGACACCATGTTCACCTTCCTCGAGCAGGACGGCGTCCTCTTCCCCTGCGACGCCTTCGGCGCCCACTTCGCCGCCGACGGCATCTTCGACGACGAGGTTCCCGACTTCAGCGGGGATACCCGCTTCTACTACGACTGCCTCATGCGCCCCTTCAAGGACCGGGTGCTGGCCGCGGTGGCCAGGCTCGACGGGCTCGACATCAAGATGGTCTGCCCGAGCCACGGCCCGCTCCAGCGTTCCGAGCCGCGCAAGGCGATCGACCTCTATCGCAAGTGGTCCGAGCCCAAGGCCGGAGGGAAGAGGGTCGCCATCTTCTACATCTCTCCGCACGGCAACACGGAAATGATGGCGGAGGCGGTCTCCAAGGGGGCCAGCATACCCGGCATCCATGTGACCCTCTGCCACATCAACCACGCCTCGGTGGCCGACATCCGCGACCTGATGGAGGAGTCCGACGCGCTGATCTTCGGCACCCCCACCATAAATCGCGATATCCCGAAGCCGATGTGGGACGTCCTCTCCTACCTCTCTTCGGTGAGCCTCAAAGGTAACATCGGCGGGGTCTTCGGAAGCTACGGCTGGAGCGGCGAAGCCTGCCGGATGCTGGAAGAGCGGCTGAAGGGAATGGGCTTCAAGCTCCCCGTTCCTTTCGTGCGCGCCCCCTTCATGCCGAGGCCCGAGGCCCTGGCCGAATGCGAGGCCCTCGGCCGCACCATCGCCGAAGAGGTGCTGAAGAAGTAGCTTCGGCGTCGCTACCGGCACTGTTCACTCCTCCTCCCCCAACGAAACGCTCCCCCTCTCTTGACGGGCCTGCGCGCTGAAGCGCCACGGCGCGCAGGAGGGGGCAGGGGGGAAGCTCGCTTCCAACAGCCGTGGAACCCCCGCACCCCCCAACCCCCTCCCGCCAGGCGAGGTATCGGTCCTTCTCTCATGCTGACGTCCCCACACCACATAGTCGAGGTCGCCATCCCGCTGCCGCTGCAAGGGAGCTTCCACTACCTCATGCCCGAGCGCCTGTCACCACTGGCCGTTCCCGGCAAGAGGGTCCTGGTTCCCTTTGGCAGGCGCAAGGTCACCGGCTATCTCATCGGCGAATCCGGGACCACCACCGCGGAGCTGAAGGAGGTGCTGGAGATCCTTGACGAGGAGCCACTCTTCACCGCCTCCGAGCTGGAGTTTTATCGCTGGATCGCGGGGTACTACTTCCACCCGCTCGGGGAAGTGATCAAGATGGCGCTACCGGCGGGGATCAACCTGGTCAGCCGCTACCGGTGCGAGAAGGCAGAGGACGGCACCCCGGAGCTGAGGGAATTTCTGAGCGGGGGGAGAAGCGTCAGGACCGAGCGCTTTTACTCGGCGGTTCCCGACTGCGACGGCCGTCCCCGGGGGAAGGGTGCCGAGATCCTCGATCACCTGGTTGAGACAGGGGAGTCTTCCGCCTCCGCCCTCAAGGCTCGTTTCGGCAAATGCACTCCCCAGCTCCACCGGCTGGTCGAACTGGGGGCGGTCTGCTTAGTGGAGCGGGAGGTATATCGGGACCCCTTCAAGGCCGAGACCTTCGATCGCGATGCGCCGCTGCCGCTGAATCCGGAGCAGGCGGAGGCCTTCTCCCGCATCTCGGCAGCCCTGGAGTCCGGGGCCTTCTCACCCTTTCTCCTGCACGGCGTTACCGGGAGCGGCAAGACCGAGGTCTACCTTCACTCCATAGCCGTCGCGCTGGCGGCCTGCAAAACCGCGCTGGTGCTCGTCCCGGAGATCGCCCTCACCCCGCAGCTGGTCGGCCGCTTCAAGAGGCGCTTCGACTGCGGCATCGCGGTCTTGCATTCCGGCCTCTCCGACGGGGAGCGTTTCGACGAGTGGCGCCGCATCAGGCGGGGCGAGGCCCAGATCGTGATTGGCGCCCGCTCCGCGCTCTTCGCACCCCTCGAGCGGTTGGGGATCATCGTGGTCGACGAGGAGCACGAGGGATCGTACAAGCAGTCCGAGGGGGTCCGCTACAACAGCCGCGATCTGGCCCTGGTGAGGGGGAAGCAGGCCTCGGCGGTGGTGGTCCTGGGATCGGCTACCCCGCTGATCACCACCTACCACGCGGCCATGACCGGCAGGCTCGGCTATCTCCATCTCCCGAACCGGGTGCGCGATCTTCCCATGCCTGAGACCGTGATGCTGGACGCCAGGGGGAAGAAGGGGGAGACCTTCCTCCAACCTCTGATCGATGCCATCGCGCAGAACCTGGAGGCGGGGGGGCAGACCCTCCTCTTTCTCAACCGCCGCGGCTTCGCCACCTACCTGGTCTGCCAGGACTGCGGTCACGTGCTCCGCTGCCCGAACTGCGAAGTCACCCTCACCTATCACCGCGGCCGCGGGCGCCATATCTGCCATTATTGCGACTATTCCGTCCCCGCCCCTTCGGTCTGCCCCGCCTGCCACGGCGGTGAGATCACCCTGCTGGGAAGGGGAACCGAGCGGGTCGAGGAGGAGGTGCAGGAGCTCTTCCCCGCCGCCCGTGTCTCCCGCATGGACCGCGATACCACCAAGGGGAAGGGTGGCCATGCCCGGGTGCTGAAGTCGCTGGAGGATGGTTCGGTCGACATCCTGATCGGGACGCAGATGATAGCCAAAGGCCATGACTTCCCCGGGGTCACCCTGGTAGGTGTGGTCTCCGCCGATGCTTCCCTCAACCTCCCCGACTTCAGGAGCAGCGAGAGGACCTTCCAGCTGGTGACCCAGGTGATGGGACGGGCGGGGCGGGGGGACAAGCCCGGGCGGGTGCTGGTGCAGACACTGGCCCCGGAGCACTACGCCCTGACGACGGCCGTGGCGCACGACTTCGAGGGGTTCTACGGCAAGGAGATCTCCTTCCGCGAGGAAGTCGGATATCCCCCTTTCGCCCATCTGGCGTCTCTCACCATCTCGTCGATAACCGCCGCCCAGGCCGAGGCCTCCGCCGAGGAAGCGGCGCGCCTGCTCAGGAAGGTGAAGGGGGATTGCCGCCTCAGGGTGGAGATCCTGGGACCTGTGACCGCGCCGCTTGGCAAGGTGCGGGGGCGCTTCCGCTGGCAGATCCTCCTCAAGGGGAGGGACCGCTCGGAGCTGCATAAGCTCCTCTTCCACTTCCGCGGCGCCTTCAGCCACCCTTCCACCGTCCGGCAGGTGATCGACGTCGATCCGGTGGAGATGCTCTAGTACCCCCCTCTCCCCCGGAGCTCTCACCCCATCCCCTCTCCAGGGGGCGAGGGGCGTAACCGCATACTGATCGGCACAAAAAAAGGGGCCCCCTTCCGGGAGCCCCTTTTCTCATCTGTGCTACCTGCCTGGCACTAGTGCGGTGCCACGAAGGCGTAGATCATCAGCATAAGAAGAGTGATGCCGATGAAGAGGGCGGTGAAGCCGAAGCCCTTGAGGCAGAAGTCGTAGACGATGCCACTGGTCTTCTTGGCCTTGAACTTCTCGATGATCCCTTCCTTCTCATAGCGGGCCCACTGGTCGCCACGCTCCTCGATGAACTCGTGCTTGGACATCTGGCCGTTGAAGATTACGAAGTCCATCGGGAACTTCTCGGGCCGTCCGTGGGTGTTGAAGAAGTGGACGGTGAAGATGAACCCTGTAGCCAGGAGCGCCTCATCGGAGTGGATGATGGTGGCCACGTTGAAGGCCCAACCGGGGAGGAACATGCCGAAGAACTCGGGGAACCAGAGCATGAGGCCGGAGCCGCCGATGGCGAACATACCCCAGAAGACAGCGATGAAGTCGAATTTCTCCCAGTAGGTCCAGCGCTCGAAGGTAGGCTTCGGTCCCTTGAAGAAGAACCAGCGAACCATCCCCACCACGTCGCTGATGTCGCGGAAGTTCGGCATGAGTGATTCCGGCCCGAACAGCTTCTGGAAGACGTTGCCCTTCAGGTCCTTCCTGATGAAGAGGAAGTGGATGCTCAGCGCCAGGGCCGACATGAAGTAGACGAAGGTGATTCCTGCGCACATCCTGTGAATCAGCGCCGCATTCGGGGCGCCGCCGTAGAGGCCCATCAGCACCTTGGCCCAGGGCTGGTCGCTGAACTTGAGCGGCAGGCCGGTCAGCGACAGGCCGAGGAAGGAGATGATGACCAGCAGGTGCAGGAAGATGTGGCGCCTGGTGAAGCGGCGGTACTGCTTGTGGCCGTCCTCTACGTGGCCGTGCGGCATGGCGATGGCGTGGCTTCCGGCGTCAGCGCCGAGGCTCCCGGCGGGGTGCAGGCACTGTCCTGCCTCCAGGGCGGCGGCTTTCTCCCTGTTCTCCACGAAGCCGCGGATCATCCAGAGCAGGGTGTGCAGCCAGAAGACCGCGAAGGTCGAGACCAGCAGGCCGGTCATGGCTATGAAGGTGTAGAAGAGGATCGGGTAGCGGTCGCGGTCGTTGTGTTCGCCGTGTGCGTAGAACTTGGTGAAGAGGATGGTTCCCTTCTTGTGGCACTTGCCGCAGGTCTGGACCAGGTTCGCGCTGTTGACGGAGGACTTGGGATCCTTGGAGGGGAGGATGGAGTGCGCGGTGTGGCAGTCGGCGCACCCTGCCACCTTCTCAGGGTAGCCCAGGCGGTAGTTCTTGCCGTGGTAGCTGGCCAGGTAGCTCTCGACCGCGACCTTGGAGATCTTGTTCCTCTCCACCAGTTTCTCGTCGCCATGGCACCTGAGGCAGACCTTGGTGTGGAACTCGCGGTTGGTGTGGGAGCTGGGGTCGCCCAGGGCCTTGATCTCATGCAGGTTGTGGCAGTCGTTGCAGGCCGCGGAATCCTGGTTGCCGGCGAGGACGCCCTTGCCGTGAACGGACTGGGTGAACCCTCGCTCGTCCTTGTGGCACTTCACGCAGATCGCCAGGACCCGGCGCTTGTCCTTGTTCCAGGAGGTGTGGCTGTGGATGTCGGTGTGGCAGTTGGCGCAGGTGACGCCCTTGGCGGTGTGGACACTGTTGGCGTGTTCGGCTGCCTCCTTCTTGTGGCAGCGGACGCACTGGACCTTCCCTACCTTGATCTCGCCCTTCATGTGCTTGGCCAGTTCCACTATCTCGACATGGCAGCTGGTGCAGCCGTTCTTGCCGTGCACCGAATTAGCCATCAAGGTAGCCGAGATCTTGTCGCCGTGGCAGCCCAGGCAGGTCGCCGGGTCGATGGCCAGACCCTGAGACGCGGCGGCTGGTCGGGTCATTACAAGGAGCAGTAGCAGCGGGATGATGCGCGTTAATACATGTAACATTGTAATCTCCTGTCATTAAAAAAACTTCTGCTTGTTGCAGACGCCTGGTTATATCGCACTCTAGACGGCGCATAGACTAATACGCAATATGATTTAAATCAAGATAAAAAGTGCAAGTTAATAAGCTAGATACAACTCCCTTGGCTAGTTATATGGCGTAATGTATACAAAAACAGGCTGTCAAATGACGAAGGAGCCGATCACTTTAATTAACCAAAACTTGAGACGCAAGATCTGAAATGCCCTAACCCTGAGGAAATAAACAATATGATATTTTTATGAACTGTATACAATAAGGCTCATTAGCAGGCGCAAGAGCCTGGCCTTTGGCCAGTTTCCTTTCAATTCGGCAGATTCTTGAAAAGCTCAAGCAGGTATACGGTGGGAGAGCGTCGGGTGAGGATTCAGGCGAGAGTGATGATGCCTTCGGAGAGGGCGAATTCGAGGAAGGGGATGGCTTCTGCCGCGGGTATCGATAGTTCCCTGCAGAGGGTGCCGGCGGGGCGCGTTCCATCAAGGCCGAGCAGCAGTTCGAAGTACGATCGGTCGATCGACTCCGTGCAGATTTCACCGGCAGCGGGATAGATCAGGGCATACGATTCGGCGGGGGTGAAGCAGGAGGCGAAGGCGGTGAGCTCCATTTCTCCGGCCTCGAGGATGTCGAGGACCTCGTAGTTGAACGACGCCAGCGAGGCGGACGGGGCGAGCGACAGGGGGTGACGCATCAGGTCGACCTTTTTCAGCTCTTTCCGGCTCGGCGGCGTCGGCGGGGTCGCCAGCAACGCACAGGCGTAGTAGTGATGGTAGTCCGCCAGGTCGAGAGCCAGCGGCAGCAGTCGGCCCTTCTTTCTCTCTGCAAAGATCTCCTTCAGAAAAGCCCGCTGCAGCTCCCAGATCTCCTGCTCCGAGAGATCGTGCTCGTTCTCCGCTCCTCTTCTTCCGAGGAAGGAGCTGAAGGCGGTGAGAAAGGCTGAAGGGGTGAGCTTGAGGGAGGCGGTGACGGCGTTGAACCATGCCACCGCCTTCCCGCGGCTGTAGAAGATGTCGCAGGCTGTCGCAAGGAGGGCCGCTTCATGGAGCGCTTCGGGAGAAAACGTCGGCGTGGAGAGGAGGGTGTAGGGCGGAGAGTCCAGGTGGTTCAGCCCGAGTTCCTGCGCCTTCCTGTAGAGCCTGGTCCCGGGAAGAACCGAAAGGGGGAAGATGTCCAGGTGATTCGGGTAAAGGGAGAGGGCGAAGTCCAGGGAATCGCGGAAGGTCGCAGGGGTGTCGCCCGGGAGCCCGTAGATGAGGTCAAATCCGAAAATGGCGCCGCTGTTGTTGAGAAGCGAGATGCGGTGGGAGAAGTCATCACGGTCGAAGCCTCTCCCCACCCCCCTCAGGACCGCGGGGTCGGCGCTCTGGAGCCCGATCTGAATCGAGCAAATAACGGAGGCGAAGAGCTCAGCCATTTCGGGATCGATGAATTCGCTCCGGACCTCGAAGTGGAAGTGGACCCGCGGGGCCAGCTTCCTTATCAGTCTCAGTATTTCCTTGGCGCGCTTGGGGATCTTGTTGAAGGTGGAATCGAGCACGAAGACCTGCGGCACCTCCAGCCTGGCAAAAAGGCGCAGCTCCGCTTCGATCCTCTCCATCCCGATGCGCCTGACCCCTCCGCCTCCCTTGTGGTCGAAGCAGAAGGCGCAGGCGAAGTCGCAGCCTCGCGAGAGCTGCCACAGTGCGCCGCCGGCGACGTCAGGATCGAGGAGCCCGGAAAGGTAGGGTGAGGGGAGCGCGTCGAGCTCGACCGGTAGCGGGAGCTGAGCCGGTGCCATCCCCGGAAGTACCAAGCCCGGCACTCCGGTCGGAAGCCGGCCACGGGTCACCTGGTGCATGGCGTCGACCAGCGCCCCTTCCCCTTCTCCACGGATCACGAAGTCGAACGTGCCGCTGTCGAGGAGCAGCGAGGGGTTGGCGGTGGCTTCCGGCCCCCCGGCGCAGATGATGACTGCCGGTGCGCCGGCCTTGATCGCTTTGGCCACAGCCAAGGCGTGATCGACGTTCCAGACGTAGACGGAGAAGCCGACCAGTGCAGGCGCGGAACTGAGGATGCCCCGGGCGCAGTCGTCCGGCGACTCTTCCAGGAAGAACTCCGCGAGCTCGACCTCGAGTGCCTCTTTCAGCTTTTCGTCGGCCAGCAGGGCTGACTTGAGAAAAGCGCAGGCCAGCGGCACCGCCTGTGGAGAGTGGTAGGGGTGAATGGAAACCAGTGTGAGCTTCATATCTTGGGCTTGTGGCGGGCTTTCAGGCGGGGTTTGCCATCCTCGATGACGACGACCAATTCGACCTCGTTGCAGCGGTATTTCTCCATGATCCGAGGCTTCTGTCGCTCGATGGCGCCGATGACCTTTTCGCGGGTGACCTGGTCCACAGGGAGGTTGCAGGCCTGCCGGGCGGTCAGATACTGCTGATAGATGCGCTCCATGTCGTCCTGCTTCGGGGCCTCGGGCCGCGAGGGCTTTTTCCCCTGGTGGAGCGACATCTTGAAGCGGTCCCTCTCGTACTTCCCTTCCTCGATCAGTCTGTTGATGCGTGCCCACTTCTGGCGGTGGACGCTCAAGGTGGCGACCAGGGTGTCATACTTGAACCTGTCCCTGGTATTGGAAATGCTGATATTCTGGTAGCGCCGGGCCAGGCGCTCCACGTCATCAAGAAGCTTGAGCGGCTCCCTCTTCTCGATCCCGAAGAAGTACTGTTCGTACTTTATGATGAGCTCGCGCAGGTCCTGCTCAAGTCGCGCTATGTCCTCAGGAATTCCCATCGACTCCTCCGACGGTGACTATAACGGGAACTACTTGTCGTGTAAATGGTAAAAGTGCGCCGTACCAGCGGGTGAAAGACCTTGACGGACATGGCGATAATTGCTAAAAATAGAGGATTCTAAAGTGGAAAAAGGGAAGGGGGAGATCCCGATATGACGAATATATCAGCAATAGTCCTGGCGGCCGGCATGGGGACGAGGATGAAATCCGCCCTGGTCAAGGTCATGCATCCCTTGGTCGGTCCCCCGATGATCGCCTGGCCTGTTGCGGCTGCCTTCGAGGCCGGCGTTTCCCGCTGCGTGCTGGTGGTCGGGCACCAGGAGGAAAAGGTCCGGGGCTACTTTGCCGACCGGCCGGAAGAGGTCTCCTTCGCGGTGCAGTCCGAACAGCTCGGTACCGGCCATGCCGTCCACTGCGCCATGCCGGTGCTGGATCCGGCCACGGAAACGGTGCTGATACTGTGCGGGGACACTCCCCTCCTCACCGCTGCCACGCTGGGGACCATGTTGCAGGTGCACAAGAGATCCGGGGCGGGGATCACGGTAATGACCGCGATGGTTTCCAATCCCTTCGGCTACGGCAGGGTCCTCAAGGGGGACGACGGCAGCGTCACCGCCATCATCGAGGAAAAGGATGCCTCTCCCGAGGAGCGGCGGATATCCGAGGTCAACGCCGGGGTCTACTGCGTCGACCGTGCCTTCCTGGAAGGGGCGGTGGCGAAGCTGGACAGCAACAACGCGCAAGGCGAGTATTACCTGACCGACGTGGTGCGTCAGGCCGCCTCGCAGGGGCGCAAGTGCCTCAGTTTCGTAGTGGCGGATGCGGAGGAGATTACCGGGGTGAACGACCGGGTGCAGCTCGCGGAGGCGGGAAGGGTGCTGCGGGAGCGGATCAACCGTGACCTGATGCTCTCCGGGGTGACCATGATCGACCCGAAGGCGGTTTATGTGGACCGCGGAGTCCAGATCGGCCGCGATACCGTGATCTATCCCGGCGCCACCATCGTGGGCGATACCGTGATCGGCGAGGGGTGCGAGATCGGCCCCGGGGCCTATATCACCTCCTGCAAGGTAGGCGACGGCACCATCGTCAAGGCAGGGAGCGTGATCGAGCAGTCGGTGATTCGTGAGGAAGTGCAGATCGGGCCGATGGCGCATATGCGGCCCGGATGCGAGCTGTCGGCAAAGGTCAAGATCGGAAACTTCGTAGAAACCAAGAAGATCGTGATGGGGGAGGGATCGAAGGCCTCCCATCTCACCTACCTGGGAGACGCCACCATCGGCAGCCATGTCAACATCGGCTGTGGCACCATCACCTGCAACTATGACGGTGTCAAAAAGCACCATACCATCATCGAGGACGAAGTATTCGTCGGCAGCGACGTGCAGTTCGTGGCGCCGGTCAGGATCGGCAGAAATTCACTGATCGCCGCCGGGACCACAGTTACCATCGACGTCCCCCCCGACTCCCTGGCCATCTCCCGCACCCCCCAGGTCAACAAGGAAGGGTGGAAACTGA
>NZ_JBXKJL010000286.1:0-1334 GCF_056994735.1 Geomonas sp. | reverse complement strand
GTGACGTAAAGAGACGAGCGGAGGGACCGGATCAGCATGGTGGTGCCGTGAGATCGAGGCTGGCGCCCCTCTGGACAAGGAGGCTTTTTGCGCTATTAAGTATCAGTCAACTTGCGCCGGGACCATCGGATAGATCGGGAAAGCCGGGCCATGTCGGGGCGGGATTAAAGGGAGGGATAGTCATGATCGAAGAACTTGATGGCCGAATCGCACTGGTAACCGGGGCCAGCCGCGGGATCGGAAGAGCGATTGCCCTGGCCCTAGCGCGGGTGGGTGTCGATGTCGCCGTCAATTACCGCAGCAGCGACCATGCCGCTGAGGAGGTATGCGGGGAGATCGAGGGGCTGGGACGGCGGGCCCTGCCGGTCCGCGCCGACATCGCCCGCACCTCGGAGGTCTCCGGAATGATCGACGTCATCCATGGGGAACTGGGCCCCGTCACCATAGTGGTCAACAACGCCGGTATCGGGACCATGCGGACGGTGGACGAGATAACAGAAGAGGACTGGGACCAGACGCTGGCGACCAACCTGAAAGCCCCGTTCATGGTGAGCCAGGCCGTTTTGCCCGACATGCGGGCCGCCAGATGGGGGAGGATCATAGCTATTTCTTCGGTCGCGGCCCAGATGGGCGGGGTCGTAGGGCCGCACTATGCCGCCTCCAAGGCAGGCATGATCGGCCTCATGCACTATTACGCCGCTCATCTTGCAAAGGAAGGGATCACAGCCAACACCATCGCTCCCGGTCCGGTCGAAACCGAGATGTCGGCGGCCCTCCCGCAGCTGCGCCCCGAACTCATCCCCGTCGGGCGTTTCGGCACCCCGGATGAAATCGCCCAGGCGGTCATCATGGTGGTGGGGAATGGCTACCTCACCGGCCAGACCATCAATGTCAACGGGGGGCGCTACCTGAGCTGAAGCCAACTATGCGTGCTTCGACAAGCTCAGCACGAACGGTCTTCAAAATTACCGTGCCTGAGCCCGTTCACCCTGAGCCTGTCGAAGGGTGCATTCCCCATTCCCGTTCACCCAGAGCCCGTCGAAGGGTGCATGCCCTATTCCCGTTCACCCTGAGCCTGTCGAAGGGTGCATGCCCTCTTCCCGTTCACCCTGAGCCTGTCGAAGGGTGCAATTGTCGATGTTACGGCATCGCTCCCACCGCCGCTTCCTGGCACTCGTCCAGGTGCTTCTCCACGAAATCAACCAGTGCCGGATCGACCTTCATCTCCGCCTGCATGCCGCGCAGGATCTCGACGATCTCGGAGGGAGGGAGCGGCTTGCGGTAAGGCCGGTTCTGGGCCAGCGCCTGGTAGATGTCGGCTATCTTGATGATGC
>NZ_JBXKJL010000285.1:0-34065 GCF_056994735.1 Geomonas sp. | reverse complement strand
GTGGAGCTTCTTTCAGGCGGTCCTCTCGGGCCGACCAACATAGGTACCACAGGAGGGGCGATGAATATCCATGAGTATCAGGCCAAGGCGATCTTGAGGAAATTCGGGGTGCCGGTCCCGGATGGGCATGTCTGCTACAACGGGGCCAGCGCGCGTGAATGGGCAAAACGGCTCGGGGAAGGGCCGTGGGTGGTGAAGGCGCAGATCCACGCCGGCGGACGCGGAAAGGGGGGGGGCGTGAAGCTGGCGCGGACCGCTGACGAAGTCCGCAACATCGCACGCGACATGCTCGGCATGACCCTGCGCACCCACCAGACGGGACCGGAAGGTAAGGTGGTGACCCGGGTGCTGGTGGAAAACGGCTGCAACATAGGGAACGAGCTCTACCTGAGCCTCCTGGTCGACCGCGCCACCTCCAGGGTCACCGTCATGGCCTCCACCGAAGGGGGCATGGACATCGAAGAGGTCGCCGCCACCACCCCGGAGAAGATCTTCATCGAGGCGGTCGACCCTCTGGTCGGCCTCACCCCTTTCCAGTGCCGCAAGATCGCCTTCAGCCTGGGCCTCCGCGGGAAGCTAACCGGCAAGGCGGTAAAGGTCCTCCAGGGGCTCTATACCACCTTCATCGCCTGTGACTGCTCGCTTTTGGAGATAAATCCGCTGGTCGTCACCAAGGAAGGGGATATCCTGGCGCTGGACGCGAAGTTCGGCTTCGACGACAACGCCATCTTCAGGCACCCGAAGATCGGCGACATGCGAGACTTCGACGAGGAAGACCCCAACGAGGTGGAGGCTTCACAGCACGATCTCTCCTACATATCCCTCAACGGCAACATCGGCTGCCTGGTGAACGGCGCCGGCCTCGCCATGGCCACCATGGACATCATCAAGCACTACGGAGGGGATCCGGCCAACTTCCTGGACGTCGGCGGCGGGGCCACCATCGAACGCGTCACCGAGGCCTTCAAGATCATCCTCTCGGACAAGAAGGTCAAGGGGATCCTGGTCAACATCTTCGGCGGGATCATGAAATGCGACGTCATTGCCACCGGAGTCATCGAAGCCGCGAAGCAGGTGGAGATCGACGTGCCGCTGGTGGTCCGGTTGGAAGGGACGAACGTGGAATTGGGGAAACGCCTGCTGACGGAGAGCGGACTGGATATCCTGACCGCCGACGGCATGGCCGACGGGGCGCAGAAAATCGTCAAGGCCGTAGCGGCCGCCTAGGGAGGGAACCATGAGCATTCTGATCAACAGGAACACCAGGGTCATCACCCAGGGGATTACCGGTGCCACCGGCCTCTTCCATGCCCAAGGCGCTCGCGAGTACGGTACCCAGATGGTCGGCGGCGTTACGCCGGGCAAGGGGGGGACCTCCATCGACGGCTTCCCCGTATTCGACACGGTGGTCGAGGCCGTCGCCAAGACCGGGGCTACCGCCTCCGTTATCTACGTGCCGCCGCCCTTTGCCGCCGATTCCATCATGGAAGCGGTCGATGCGGGGGTGGAGCTGATCTGCTGCATCACCGAGGGGATACCTGTGCTGGACATGGTCAAGGTGAAGCAGTACCTGGTCGGAAAGAAGACCCGCCTGGTAGGCCCGAACTGTCCGGGAGTCATCACCCCCGGACAGTGCAAGATCGGGATCATGCCCGGCTACATACATAAGCCGGGCAAGGTCGGGGTGGTGTCGCGCTCAGGGACCCTCACCTACGAAGCGGTGTGGCAACTCACCGGAATAGGTCTGGGGCAGTCGACCTGCGTCGGCATCGGCGGCGATCCGGTCAACGGCACCAGTCACATCGACTGCCTCAGGCTCTTCGAGGAGGACCCGGACACCGAGGCTGTCATCATGATCGGTGAGATCGGCGGGAGCGCCGAAGAGGAGGCCGCCCGATTCGTGAAAGAGCACATGACCAAGCCGGTTGCGGCCTATATCGCCGGGGTCACCGCCCCTCCCGGGAAGCGGATGGGGCACGCCGGTGCCATCATCTCCGGCGGCAAGGGGACCGCCACCGAGAAGGTCGCGGTCCTGCGGGAGTGCGGCATAAGCGTGGCCGATTCACCGGCAGAAATGGCTGACGCACTGCTGAAGGTCTATCGGCCCAAGTAAGGCGAAGAAGACATGAGGCGGGGGAGGGGGATTAGACGGCGTCCCTCTTCCCCGCACAAGTAAAACAAAACGATTCCAATGAGACTCACCGCAATGGACCCTGTCGCCAGAGGCAACGGGGCAGTGGCGGAACTCCACTGCCTAGCGGCTTTACCCGGTGCCGGCGCAGCGTTTAGCTCTCGACACCTTAATTAACTTGATCTAGCCGCGGGATTGAAGTATACATCTTTTTAAAACAGCAGACCGGTTTCAGAGAGCGATCATGGCAAAGAGCAAAAAGCACCCGAGATACAATGTCGTGTCGGTACGAGTGAGCGATGAAGAGCGCCAGTTGCTTGAAAAACTATCGGCAGAAGAGAACAAGAAGGTCTCCGAACTGATCCGGGAGGCTCTTCAGACCATGACTCCGGAGAAGTGATGACTAAAGCTCCAGCCTCCTGACTGTACCATCGGCATACCTTGCCCGTTGAGAGTGTAGCAGGCCTGCCGTACGTTGAATCTTACCCGTCTGTTGCCCATGACATCCCATCTCCGACTGTACTCCACGCATAAATCCCGCCTTACAGAACAACTCGCCTAGCGGCTCTGCCATTAAACATTCTCTTTCAAGTTCTGCCTTCTTCTGTCGATGCATTTCTGTGCAGCAGTTGGGCAGGCTGGCGGTTGAGTCCTTCAACGCCGGAGACAGGTTGAAAGCGGAGGGGCACTGCAAGGAGATGACGCGGTACTCCCAGGAACTGATCGCCATTCTGGAAGAGCTCGAGCGGGACTGCGCGGGGAGCTGACTCTGGGGTTGAGGCTCCCGCCTCAGGATAGCGATCCGACTGCACGATCGGCTGGAGGGCTAGTGAAAGGCCACGCTGCTTTCCCCTTCCAGGTAGAATCGAAGGGAAACCCTGTCCCGCTGCACCATGAGGTCGCCCAGCCTCATCTCCTTCACCTTCCCGGAGAGGAAAACGTTTTCCGCCAGCTTCATCTTCGTCAGGGACTTCCCCGCCGCTTGCCGTGCCTCTGCCAGCCTGGGGGTCAGGTCCACCTTCAGCCTCTCCTGCAGCCTGCTTCTGATGGAGCTGTGCAGGAACCAGTCGGCCGTTCGCAAAAGCATGTTCCGTGATTCGAGCTCGAAGTCGAGTTCTTCCACCGAGAGGACATTGCTCGCGGGGTTGAAGACGGGGCGACAGGTGAGGTAGAAAACCCCCTCCACGGAGCCGGTGGTCTCGACCTTGACGATCAGCCGCTCGCCGTTGCCATAGAGGTCAAGGTCTTTGATGACCACGCTCCTCCCGTCGCTGCCGAGTTCCTTGTTCAGAAGTAGAGGCGAGGCGATGCCGACCAGGTCCTTGTAGAAGAGGTCGGTGTTGACGGCGAGGCGGAAACTCCTGTCGGCGCCCGAGCCCTGCTTCAAGGGGGGGAGGGGGAGAGGCGGCCGCAGAGCGGGTTGCGGTCCCACCACCACCTCGGCAAACGACGTAAGACCCACCGTGATTCTCACCTCGTTTTTCTGGGCGTAAAGGGGGTACAGCACAACCTCTCGCGGGCTCAGGACCAGCCACGCCCTGTAGTTCCGATCCAGCAGTATCGGCTTCTGCGCCTCATTCCACGCCTTCGCGACCTGCGCCTTCAGCGCGAGCTTATCATTCAGTTTCTTTTTGACTGCTTCGGAAAGGGAACGCTGCAGCGGCACGGTCATCCCCTCGATTATGCTGCGTGGCCTGAATGAGAGAGGGCCCAGGTTGACCTCTTCGGCCAGGGAGTCGCTGAGCCCGGTATAGTGAACTTCCGGCTCCAGCCTCCAATCAGGTGTCACCCTCGCACTGATCTTGAACTTCAGTTTGGTTGGGATGGCGGGGCTCTGAAAGAGGCCGGAGCGAAGCGACAGGAAGACCGGTACGGTGAGATGAAGGTAGTTGTCGGCGATCGTTGCCGCGACCGCGCCGTTCCTTGTTACCGCTGCCGAGAGGCCGCCGAAACTGGTGGAGCCGTTGTAGAGTTCCCTCGGGAGCACCCGGTTCAGGTTGTCGGATAATTCGTTGGCCGACATCTCGATGGCGACGTTGACAGTCGAGAGCTCTTTCTTCAGCTCGTTGCGGAAGGCTTCATCCTTCGGGCTCTGCGCGGTCAGCCGGCCGGACCCTGCCTTGCCCCCCGCGCAGGAGGCGAGGAGCAGGCCCAGCATGGCCATGGCCAGTAGAGACAAGCGTTTCGGGAATACGGGCACGGTCACTCCTGTGGGGTCAGATGAAACTCCCCGATCACCGACCTGTAATCAGTGAAGAGAGGATCTTCAGCGGCGGCGAAACCGACCAGTGGTTCCTCGAAGTAATGCTCCCAGCATTGAGGGAATCTGTTGCCGGCATCGTCCAGGACGAATCGTCTTATCTATAGCGCAGACTGCTTCCCTCATGGCTCACCTCATTGCAGTCGAAGTCACTCCCGGTGCCATTTCGATACCTCAATGCGGCGCATCCTACTAAATTATTTGTGTCGTCACAACAAGTTGTTTCAGCCGTGGTCGTAGCACGGAGCTATGTCCAAAACAAAGGTGCTGCAACACCATAGGACACTTCCCCCTTTGAAAAAGGGGGACCGAGGGGGATTTTGCCAGCTCAAACAAACCAAATCCCCCCTTCCCCCCTTTGTCAAGGGGGGGAAAGGCACAACCTTTTTGGGGGATATAGTTCCGTCGTAGCAAGGATTACTCTGGAGGCCGAACTGCAGGAGGGGAGGTGAGCCCGGGCGTTCAGGTACAGGATAAGCCATCGGAAGGACCAAGCGAATTTCCGGAGTGGAAGGGACGGAGCATCTGCCAGTTGTAGCGATCAAAAAGATGAAAGGTGGCAGGGGAAAAAGACAAAGGACGGATGCCGGGGTGCGGGAGAGGTCCGGCGTCCGCCCTGAATAGGATCGCTCAGCGGAAGGGTCTAGATGTGGAACTTCCGGGCCAGGTCGTTGTCGATCACGTAGACGCAGATCTCCTTGGCGGCCTGCTTGGTGTACTTGAACTTTTCCGAGCTCAGGTTGTTGATCAGGAAGGTCACGTCGTCCCTGATCCTCTTGTCGTAGGTCTTGAAGGCATCCGTGTCGAAGTCCTTGATGGCCCGCCGGAAGTTGGCGTTCTCCAGGAAGGGCTCGAGCACCTTCTCCTTGAGGTTGTAGACGTAGCGGTCGTGCAGAGACTGGAAGAGACCGGTGTCCTGCGGCTTTCTCCCCTCCACCATGATCTCCTGGGTCAGGGTCCGGCCGGTGTACTCGTGCTGGACCTCCTGCCGGAAGGTCAGCCGCGCCTCGGTCTCCGCTTTCGCCGCCCCGAGCAGGCGCCCCTCGATTCCTGAAAGGAGCTCCTCGCTCACCTCCAGCCGGTCACCGGTGAAGCTGCAGATCTCGACGGCCCCCGGCTCGAAGTTCACGGCGAACATGTAGTTCAGGATGTCACGCTCGATCTGGGCCTCGTTGTAGTAGTAGAGCGCCTCCTTGACCTCCTGGAGCACCACGAAGTCGTAGTTGTGGATCAGCGACTCCATGAAGCCCTCGGGGATCGACTCTTTGAGCTCCTTGTGCCAGCGGGTGAAGAAGGTCGACAGGTGGGACATGGTGATCATCTTGTCCTTCCTGGCATAGGCCGCGTAGAAGTCGGAGAAGATCTTGATCGACTCCCGGCCGGAGAAGCCGTGGTCCCCTTCGTGCTCGCTCTCGGCAATGATTTTCTTCCTGCGCTTCGCGTTGAGCCTCTTGCGGTCATCCTCGGTCAGCCACTCCGGAATGTGACCTGTGTAGATCTCCATCTTCAGGATCTGCAGGTGCTCGTCGCAGTAGAGCCGGTATTTTTCAGGGTCCCCGATCCACTCAAGGAGCGCGTCGGACTTGATGTTCATCCTGGTCGAGATGATCACCCTGGCGAAGTTGTGGAGCACCCGCGGCAGGAAGCTCTCGTCGATGTGTTTCCCGAAGATGTTCCGGTAGATCTCCACCTCCGTGTTCAGGTCCATGACGTAGGGGATGTTGATGAACTCGATGCGGTCGGTGAAGGACTGGACCCCCTCGATGCTCCGCTCGTCCTCGGGATTCATCAGCGCGATGAAGAGCGACCTCACGTTCTCCTCGACTTCCTCGACCTTGTGGATACCCTCGCTGATGATGTTGTGCAGTTCCAGGAGCCGTTCGGCGTTGTGGGACTTCACGTCCATCAGGGCGTAGATGCCGTTGTTGGTCTTGGCGAAGTTGGAGAATATGTACTTCACCTCGTTGCTGTCGCCCAGCAGGAGGTCGATCTTCCTCTGCAGGAGTTCGTTGGTGTGTATGTTCATCTTGGTGGAGCGGTCACCCGGGTTGTAGACCGTGATCCCTTCGCCCAGCCTGCGGTTGAAGCGGTAGGGGCGGACCTTGATCATGCGGAAGAGATCGGCCGGGTCCTCCAGCCTCGCCGAAAGTGCCTGGAAGAGGGAGGTGCAGATGGTGCAGGGGGAATCCCTGAAGACCCAGTCGTACTCCTTCTCGGTGAAGAGGCGCCACTTGAAGTTGTCGTTCTCCAGCAGATCGTCGAAGAAGGGCCGGCGCTGCGCCTTGTCGATCATGAGGAGCGGGCTGTCGTGCGACGGGCAAGGTACTTCGACCACGTCGCTCCCCCTCAGGAGGGCCGCCTTGGCCTCCGAGAGATCGGATGGGTCGAGCTCGTACTCGTCGAGCAGATGGGAGAGCCGCTCCATGAACGAGGCGACCTGGTGCTCCTTGAAGGTCCCGAGGATGTAGCGGTCCAGGTGCCAGACCACCTCGTAGCACCTCCCGTTGTCGGTGTTGGCGTACTCCTCGAACTTCATCAGCAGGTTGTTGAGGAAAGTACTCTTTCCTGATCCCGGGGGGCCTTCGAAGATGTAGATCTTGTTCTGGCGCGCGCCGCTCTTCATGGCCGAAACGTGGTTCATGAGCCTGTTGGCGAAGAGACGGTCCGCGAAGAAGGGGCGATCGGAATTCTCCACGAAAAGCTGACGGGTGTCGTAGTTCACGAAGTTTATCGACTCAGGGTCGTCCGGGTACTCGTCCACCCCCTCGGACACGTAGGTCTTCACCATGTCGTGGAAGAGCTGGAAGACGTTGCGCATCATCAGCTCCGGCCGCTCCGCCACGAGTTGCATGAACTCCTGGAAGGAGAAGGTCTTGGCCTTCTCACGCTCCACGATGGTTCGGCTCAGCTGCTTTAATACGATATCTAGTTCTGGCATATTAGTCCCGCCTGTTACAGCGCCTTTCTGTCGAGCTGCTTGTCCTTCATGGTGTAGAGCACCCTTTGCCAGGTGATCTGCGGCTCTTCCCCGCCTTCCCTCCCCGCACTGCTGCGGGGGGCATCCATAACGGCCTCGCTTGTTTCCAGCTGGACCGGTTTCCCCCAGAGGTACTCGATCCCCACCATGGTGTTGGCGATATATTCCTGCACCAGCTGCTTTCCTTCAAAGTGGTGCACCAGGTAGAGCGCGCCGTCCTCCCCGCGTTCGGGTGCGATGGAGATGTAGGGGGGGTGATAGAGCGTGGAGAGCACCATGTCGCGGTACTGCCTGGCGTCACGGCTCTTCACGTAGTACTGCCAGACCATCCTCTGGGGATCGAGACGCTTTCCCGTGACGAAGAGGTCGAAGCGGTTGGTGAAATCCTGGTCCACGAAGTCCTTGATGAAGAGGTAGTCGCAGTAGTTGGCCCGCACCCGGAAGATGAATTCGTCCCCGCGGCCGGCTTCCAGATCGAACTTCTTCCTTTCCTCCAAATCTGACAGGCGGTCGTAATCGTAGCCGGTTTTGCCCTTGTCTGCCGACTCCTTCAGGAACGACATCAGCCTCATCCCCAGGGCGTAGGGGTTCATACCCACCCGCGGCAGCGAGGTCACACCCGCGTGGACCCGCGCGAAGTCCACCTCGTGGCCGCGGATGCGGTCGTCCTCGAGGAAGAGCTTCTCGTGCCAGTAGCTGGCCCACCCCTCGTTCATGATCTTGGTGCGGATCTGCGGCTGGAAGAAGATCGCGGTCTTCCTGACCACCTCCAGCACGGAGCGCATCCAGACGTTCTCGTCGCGGGCCAGGAACTCGGAGTTCTCGATCAGGAAGCGGAGGAGGTCGTGCCGCTCCACCCGCTTGACCCCCGTGCTCTTCAGGAAGTGCGCCTCCATCTCCGGATACTTCGCGGTCACCTCGTTGAAGAACATACGCTCGCCGTCTTCGCCGTAGAGCTCGATGTGCTCGTTGTACCGGGCGACCTCCTTGAGGTAATCCCCCACAGGGACCTTCTTATCCACCTGCAGGAAGACGTCGAAGTAGTAGTTGAGACGGGCGGAGCAGGCCCTCTCCGGGGAGGCGAAGAGAGGAGAGAGTTCGGCATGATAGCCGACGAGATTGTCGAGGGACCGGGCGAACTCGAGGATGTAGTCGACCCAGCGTCCCTTCTCGGCTCTAAGCTTGGCGATCACCCTCTTGTCCGAGAGGGCCTGGCCGGTGAAGTCGTACTCCCAGGTGTGGCGGAAGTAGAGGTTGTTCTGGAAGAAATCGATATGCCCCAGGACGTGATAGAAGATCATCACGTTCAGCCAGTCCGGGTTGTTGTCGTTATAGAAGGAGATCGGGGGGCGGGTGTTGATCACCGTCTCGTACGGGTTATGGGGGTAGAGCTCGTACTCCCCCTTGCCCCGCAGCACCTCGACGTCGTGGACCCAGTAGTCGTACAGCGTCGGGATCATTATCTTGGGGGAGAGCTCGATCAGGTCGCGGTTGGTGACGATATACTCGAGGCTCTCGTCGGTGAAGGAGAGTCCCGCCGCCCGCGCCCGGATCTTGCACCCTTCCATGATCTCTTTGGTATGTTGATTGATCAGTTCCATGACTGCCTCTGGATACTGCCCTTGGGAACACCCTGTAATCTGTCTGAAGCTGTATGTCTCTTCGCCGCCTCTGCGAGCCCTCTCCCTCCGGGAGAGGGTGGCCGGAAGCCGGGTGAGGGAAGCTTGAGGAGATTCCGGACGGTTCGCGCCCGGAAGGGGGCTCCTACGAGATCAGCTTCTTGATCCCCTCGATGACCCGGGCCTCCTCGGCATCCTCGGTCATCACATCCATGCGCAACAGGTTCGGCTTGTCGCGCAAGAGCCCCGAATTCTCGAGGTAGCGGGCCACCTCGGTCCACTGGGTCCCGGCGTGCTCGGCGATGGTCACTCCCATGCGGCTCGCGTAGCTCAGGATCCGGATCAGCTCCGGTATCGACTTGTCGCCGCCGGTGTCCCAGTCGTCGCCGTCCGTGCCGTGGAAGACGTAGATGTTGTAGTCCGCGGCCAGGTTCTCCTTCTCCACGATCTCGTTCACCAGCTTGTAGGCGCTGGCGACCTCGGTTCCGCCGGCCACGCGGGAGTTGTAGTAGGTGTGGAAGTCCGGGACCTCCTTGGCTTCGGTGTCGTGCAGGATGAAGCGTGATTCCACCTGCCCGGCGTACTGGTAGAGAAGCCAGCTGTAGATCATCACGTGCTGGGTCGCCACCAGCTCGGTCACCTTCCCTGCCATGGAGCCCGAGTAGTCGCGCAGGAAGAAGACCATGGCCTGCGGCTCGTAATCCTTCTCCTCGGAGAAGATGCGGTAGACCTTGTCCTTGGGGGAGATCAGGAAGCGGGTGGGATCGAGGTCCGACACGTCCGGGACGTTCCCCAGGGCGATGTTGGTCTCCAGGATCTTCCTCAGGGTCGCCTTCTTGTCCAGCACCTGCCCGGAGCCGCGGTTTCGGTCGGTGAGGTCGTAGATGTAGCGGGTGAAGGAGCGCTTCTTTCCCTTCTCCTTCAGGTTGGGGAGCTGGAACTGCTCGGTCAGCACCTTCCCCAGCTCGTAGGCCGAGGCGCCGACTTCGTGGGCTTCCCCCTCACCCTGTCCCGGGCCCTGCCCCGGCTCCTCGCCGGTCTCCCTGACCTTCTGCTCGCCTATTACCTCGCCTTCCTCTCCCTTGCCGCTGCCGCCGGTCGCGCCACCCTCTCCCGGGGGGCGTACGGTGGGGTCATGGACGAACTTCTCCTCCTCGGTGGAGGGAACCACCACGACCTTCCCCTTGCCGCCGACCTTGCCGGGCTTGATCAGCCTTCCCACCCTGATCTTGCGGGGGAAGCCGTCCTTCTCGCGCTGCCGGTCCCGCTCCAGGAGCTCGTCGAGCGCCTTCATCTGCATGGTGAAGGGGTTGGGGATCCTTTCCTGTTGCTGCAGGAGGGTCATGTCGTGCCAGGAGTAGATGCTGCGGGCGAACCCGGGGAAGGGGCCGCGGCTGTCACTCGAGGACACCTCCCGGGTGACCGCCAGCTCCTTCCTGAAGCGTTCTTCCCGCTCCGGGTCGAGCCCTTCTCGCTTAAGTTTTTCCAGGTATTTTTGGGGGTCTCTCATGGCGTCCGCCGTACCCTTCCTAGCTCTCGTCTTCCTGGGTGCAGAAGTATTCTATGGTCTTTTGCGAGCAGGTACGGCAGTACCCGAGCTTCCCGAGCATGGTCACGATCATCCTGTCGTAGAGCTTCTGGTTTTCCTCGTTGGTCCTGTTGGCCAGAGCGCCGATCAGGCTCCCGGCCCCGGCGATATCCGATTTCAGCCGCACATCGGTGACCGCCTTCACCAGCTCGAGGTTGTCCATGAAGTCGTAATTCGGGTCCACCGAGATCTTCTGGCCGTAGATCTTCCTGATCGAGGTCCGGAACGACGCGCGCTGCTCCTCGGTCTTCAGGCCGATCCGCTCCTCGACGCTCTTCACGTAGCGTTCGTCGATCTTCAGGGCCTTCAGTTCCCCGCTCTGGGGGTCCTTGTACTTCCACATCCGGTCCGGCCCCAGGTTCTCGGCGTCTATGCCGATGATCATGTTCACGTAGTTCTGGACGTCCTTCCTGATGGCGAAGGGCTCGTCCATGTAGGCGTTGAACATCTCGGTCATGATCCGCTCGCGGTAGAGCTTCTTGGCCGTCTTCAGGTCCTCGAGGTACTTGGCCCGCTCGTTGGTCTCGACCACGTAGTCGAGCACCACCCGCTCCAGGGCCTTGAATACGTCGTAGGCGACCATGCAGCGTCCCTCGTTGGTCTCCGAGCTCTCCTTGAGGATCTGGATGCTGCGGCCGAGGCTCCTGTGACCCAAGCCCCGCTGCCCGAAGCGCTTGGTGATGTCGGGCTCCTGTCCCAGGGTGTCGATCACCTCGGCCAGCGCCTTGATGCTTTTTTCGCCCGCCACCTCGCCCGCCGCGAGCTTCATGGTCTCGATCGGGGTCAGCTTCTCGCTCCTGGGGAGCCTGGTCAGCACCACGCCCACCGAGGCCGCGTAGTTCAGGTTCGGGTCCTGGTGCAGCGTCTCCTTGGTCAGGGTCGTCTTCGCCTCGCTGCCGATGGCGTAAGCCGTCAGCCCTTCCTGCATCCGGTAGTTGGTGTTGTGCGACACGTAGCAGATCCTGCAGCGGTCGACGATCGGCGCCTCCTCCTTCTCCGACAGGAAGCGGTTGAACTCGGAGTTGTTGCTGGTGGCGATGATCATGGAGTCGATGGGCCACCGGTAACCGTCGATCTCGATGGCGCGGTTCTGGATGACCCCCAGGTAGACCTGCACCAGGTCCTTCTTGTTCTTGAAGATCTCGTCGCTGAAGTGGATGCCGCCTCCACCAACCCTGGCCAGCGCGCCGCGCCGCAGGTCGAAGCGGTACGGGTTGTTGGTGTCGGAGAGATGGAGCAGTCTCTGTATCGACTCCTCGCCCAGGAGGTCCACGGCGGATGAGGTGATCTTGTCCTTGGCCGGGTACTTGCCGGTCAGGGTGCCGAGGCTCTCGCTCATCGGTACCGGGACGACGGCTACGCTATCGAGCATCCTCTCCATGTCGTGATCGCAATACTCCCTGATATCGTTCCAGATATAGCCGCTGCAGGCTCCCATCGGCCGGTAGTTCCGGTAGAGGTTCTCGACCTCGTCCTCGCTGAAGCCTTGCTCTGCTATGAACCGGCGGTTGTCCTCCTGGTTGTCGAAGAGGTTCATGGCCAGGATCATCGGGTCCTCGTAGGTCTGCGAGTCGATCTCGCGGATCTTGCCGTAGGTGCCTATCTGGTCCAGGTTCAGGAAGCGGAAGCTGTACTTGCGGTTGCGGTCCCGGGTCAGGAAGTTCCGGTACTTGCCGCAGAGAAACTCCACGAAGAAGGTCTTCCCGTTGCCAGGCTCGCCGACCAGGACAAAGGCCATCTCCTTGCTGGAGCCGCCCTCTGCCGCATCCTTGACGAACGAGACGAAGCTGTTGATCTCGTCATACATGCCGATGGTATGCTTGCGGCCGGTCCGGAAAATGTTGAAGTCGTAGGTCGTCTTGCCGTTCACCGTGACCTTTTCGAAGCCGGGTTCCAGGATCATCCTGATTATTCCCTGGAAGGCGTTTTCGAAGACGCGTTCTCCCGCTTTGACGGCGGCCAGGTGCTGACGGAGCGTGTTGTTCCTCTGGGCAGTCATTTCTCCCTCCCCGTATCGGTTTTCCTTGGGTGCGGTTTTTCTCATTGATGAGGTGGCTCACTTTGGAGTGTCCACTGAAAAGTATACGCTTTTACGCAGTTTTTATGTAAATCTTGGACGCCGGGCCCGGCCCCGATGCCGGAGCCTTCGGACGGGAGAAAGCTCAAACATTTCAATGGGGTTAATGTATTGTACCGAGCCCCTTAATTTGTGCAAGGCGCGGTGGGGAAAAGAAAAGAGATGCCTCCTTCCCTTCCCCTTTCCTTTCATTTCCTGCCTCATTTGGTAAGCTTGGCCTTGTCGCCGGCGGGGCCGGCCTTAGTGGAACGGTATTGATTGCAGGAGGTTGGGGCCCAGGCGACCTGCGGACAGTTGACGCGGTACCGAGCTTGCGATCGATGGGGCGGGGGAGAAAGTAACAAAGGGAGGGGCTCATGAGAAGAATACTGATAGCGATCATGCTGCTGGCGATGCTGGCGGCGGTGACGGGATGCGGGGACGGAGGGGGGCACGGCGGCCCTCCGCCCGTCATCGTGAAGGACATCCTCAGTGACGAGACGGTCGACGGTGACATACGGAAGGATTTAAACGGCTTCCTGACGGTAAGTCAGGTGCGGCGTGATTCCCTTACCAGCGTCCTTGCGGGAATCGATCCGATCACCCTGAACGAGTTCCGCGCCTTCCTCGACTTCCCGCTGACCGTGATTCCCCTCAATGCCGCCATAGAGTCGGCGACCCTCGACATAGTGGTCGACAACCTGACCCCGCTCTCGGCCAGCGTCCCCCTGAGGATCGAGCTGGTCTCGTTCGACCCGCCCCTGGTGCCGACCGATTTCAACCGTTCCGACCTGATTCCCCTCGCGGCCACCACCATCGACCCTCCTGTCACCTCTTTGGACCTGAATCGTCACGTGGTGGTCGACGTGACACGGCTGATGGTCACGGCCCAGTCCCTGGCGCTTCCCAGCTTCCAGGTGCGGATCATGACCGATCTTGGGGTGGTCACCACGGGGCTGGTGGAGATAAACGACAGCGTCAGCGACACCGCGCCCTTGCTGACGGTCGCCTATTTCTAGGGCTTCGTGGACTGACGGTAACGGATGGGATTCAGAAGAGATAGCGGCTTGGGTCCAGCTTGAAGGGGTGGGGATCGAGAGCGGCGACTACCTTGCCCGGCGGCTGGGAGAGGGCGAGATCGACCGCTTCGCCTGCCACCTCCCGGCCGTCGCGGTCGCAGATGAGCCTCACCCTGGGGTGCTCCATCAGGGCGGGGTCCCGCTGGTTTTCAACCACCACTGCCAGTTCCCCGCCCTCCAGCAGCACCAGCGACCCTATTCCGTACATGCCGACGCAGTTAACCAGCAGCTTGAGCAGGGGGTGGTCGTACTCCTTGCCGCCGCGCGTCAGCATGTACCTGATCGCCTTGTCCGGCGGATACGCCCTTCTGCTGCCGACCCGGGACGAGGTAAGGCTGTCGTAGCTGTCGGCGATGCTGATGATCCTGCTGAAGAGGGTGAGGCCCCGGTACCCGAGGCGCGGGTAGCCCGAGTAGTCGGCCAGCAGGTGGTGCTGGAAGACGCAGGTGACGATCCGGGCGGTCATGGTGTCGAGGGCCTTCAACCTCATCAGCTTCCGCACTCCCCAAAGCGGGTGCGCCTCCAGCTTCCGCTGCTCCTCGGGGGTCAGCTCCTCCCCCTTGTCCAGGATCCCGCGCGGGAGATCGGCCTTGCCGATGTCATGAAAAAGGGCGGCCATCCCCAGTTCGCAGAGATGGAATTTCGACATCCCCAGCCTCTTCCCCATGGACAGCGAGATCACACAGACATTGGCGGCGTGGTTTTCGGTATAGGCCTCCCGGCAGCGGGTGGCTGCCAGCGCGAGCAGGGTCGACTCCTGCGTTGCCAGGAGATCTATCAGGTGCTGCACCACCCGCTTGCACTCCCTGAACCTCAGCGGCTGTCCCGCCCTGGCGCTGGCCATGACCTCTTCCATGGCGATCACCGCCTTCCGGTAGAAAAGCCTGGCCCTTTCCCTGTCGTCCTGCAGCCTCTTCCGGCCGATCTGGACCTCGGCCTCCTCCGGCAGGGTCTCCACCTCTATGTGACTGACCATCCTCTGCTGCATTCGCTCGAGCATCCTGGAGTAGGGGTCGCGGGAGGATTCTTCATCCGCCTCCCTCAGCGCATAGATGAACCTGCGCAGTTCTTCGGCCGTGACCTCCGGTGAGAAGGTGATCCTCCCCAGCAGGCGACGCTTCATCTCTTCAATGATGAAAATGACCGCTTCGGAACCGGCTGCGTCCGGCTTGAGGCGGTATTCCCCGACGAAAAGATGGTTCCCCTTCACCCTGAGGGACGCCTCCTCCCTCTTCCGGTGGATCTCGCGCACGACCTCGAGTACCCTCCCGACGGGGACGTCGATGGCCTGGTGCCTCTCGCTGTAATGGAAAGAGGTCTTGATCAGGACGAAGAGTTGCGCCACCAGGCTCTTCCCCAGCCGGACCATCTCCGCGTCGGGCTGGTATGCGTTCCTTTCCGCCGCCATCTAGGGCTCTCCTTCGGCTGCGGGTTCTCTTCCCTGGCCGGCGGTGAGGGAGGCGATGGCCTGGTCGATGATCTCGCGGGCCTCAGGGTTGCGCTGGATTCGGGCCTCTTCGAGAAGCTCGAGGGCTGCCTTGTTCCCCATCCTGACCAGACCGGCTACGGCACAGATCACCGTCTCCCTCTGTGCCGACTTCTGGAACCAGCGCTTCCTGAGGAGCATCTCACGGAAAAGGGGGAGCACCTGCTCCGAACCGAACTCCCCCAGGGCCTCGTACACCGCCTTTTTCTCGCTTAGCCCCCTGCCCTTGAATTCGTCGGCAGCCGTCAGCGCCAGTATCGGTTTCAGGGAGAAGGGGAGCCGCTCACGGGCCAGGATCTGCAGCGCCTTCATGCGCAGCGCACCCGATTCATCCCGCAGGTACCTGACGATATAGGGCTTCGCCTTGGGGTCCGGGGATCGTTCCAGGAAACCGAGCACCTCGCGCCGGATCCTCTGCTCCCGGTGAGAGATGAGCCCGACGATCATCTCCAGCGACTTCTCGGTCCCCAAGAGGGAGAGGACCAGCACCAGGTTTCGGACCAGGTACCAGCGGGGGTCGTTCAGGAAAGGGGCGAAAACCTCGGGCCGATCCTTGCCCAACTCGACCAGCACCTCCACGATCACCTTCCGCATCTTGAGCTTTTCCACCCGCCCCAGGAGTTCGCAGATGGCCTCCAGGGAGGGAAGCCCCAGGGTGAGCAGGAGCTCGCGGACCTCGTCGTAGCTGACCGATTCCCCTGAATCGATGGCTTCGTGCAGCACCTGCACGGTTCTTTCGCAGAGGAGCCCGTTGATGGCTTCGTTGACCGACCGCCGCTGCTCGGGGGGGAGGGTGTCCCGGTTTCGCAGCTGATCCAGGAAGCGGACCAGCATCAGCGCGTGTCCGACTTCCCCGCCGAAGAACATGGTGGTGACCAGTTCGGCCTCCAGCTCGAGGAACTCCCGGAAGGTCTCAGGGTCCCGCACTTCCCCGAGGATCGCGAAGAGGATGTTGAAGACGTCCTCCAGGGGGTTGCGGTAGACTTCGGCCTGCCGGACCTTCCTCAGCCACCCCGCGTCGTCGCGGGTAAGGGCCAGAAGCTCCTTCGGGAGGGGGCGCAGGGGCAAGGGCTCCCGGACGGAGGCCAGTACCCGGGAGATGGCCTCCTGCTGCGGTCCCCGGTCCCCGTGCTCCTCCAGCGCCACCTCGACCAGGTCTTCCTCAAGCACGTAGCCGATGTGAGGGAGATCCCTCTCCCAGAGCTGGGTCACTATGTCATCGTCCTGGTGAGTCGGCTGCTCGAAGGCCACTATTCCCAGGAAAACGTTCAGTTCCCGCTGCTCGATCCCTTCGGAGAAGGTGAGCATCCTGATGCCGTCGGAATGGATGCGGAAGGCCATGCTTTCCTTGGCATCCCGGTTGGCGTACACCTCTCCCCCCTTGTACCTCAGCACGAACGGCTCCACGTCGAGCCTGAATTCGCCGAACCTCGCCATGTGCGCCGCCATCTTGACGCTCAGCTCCTCGGAGAACCTGATGAGCACAGGGTTGTTCGGGAGGTAGATCCTCAGCCCCTTGGCGGTCCTGACCATGGCGAGGATGACGTCGTTCGCCGATGCCAGCTCCTCCGCGGTCGGGACCCCTGGCTCCTGATATGTCTCTCCTCCGCTGGGACCTTGGCTCATGCAACTCCTCTTGGATAATGAACCGCCCTCGGCAGCCTCGGGGGCTGCGGGCTGCCCGGGGACGGGTAGGTCTAATTAAGGATACGCTGGTGGTCATACCGTGTAAAGTCGACCCCTTGCTCCTCATGCGACAGAAGCCCTGCCTTCCTCTCTTCGGCAAAGAGGCAGTCATTCTGCAGCGATTTCTCATGTGGAAGCCCTGCGCGGCGCACAAAAAAAGGAGCCGACCCTGAGGCCGACTCCCTTTTCCTGCTGTTTCTGTTTATCTAAGCTGGGCTGCGGATTACATCATGCCGCCCATGCCACCCATGCCGCCCATGCCGCCCGGCATTGCTGGCATTGCGCCTTCTTCCCTCGGCTTGTCGGCGATCATGGCCTCGGTGGTCATCATGAGACCGGCGACGGAGGCTGCGTTCTGCAGGGCGTACCTGGAGACCTTGGTCGGATCGATGATGCCGGCCTGCAGCATGTCTACGTAGGTGTCCTCGGCGGCGTTGTAGCCGAAGGCCCCTTCGCCGTTTCTCACCTTGTCGACCACGATGGACCCGTCGACGCCGGCGTTCTGGGCGATCTGGCGGATCGGCTCCTCGATGGCGCGCTTGATCACGTTTACGCCGAACTGCTGCTCGGGGGAGAGCTCGAGCTTGTCGAGTGCCTTCATGGCGCGGAGGTAAGCGACGCCGCCTCCAGGGACGATCCCCTCGTCGACAGCAGCGCGGGTTGCGTGAAGGGCATCCTCGACGCGAGCCTTCTTCTCCTTCATCTCGACCTCGGTGGCAGCACCGACCTTGATGACGGCGACGCCGCCGACCAGCTTGGCCAGACGCTCCTGGAGCTTCTCACGGTCGTAGTCGCTGGAGGTCTCTTCGATCTGGGCGCGGATCATCTTGACGCGGCCCTGGATGTCGGCGTCGGAGCCGTTGCCGTCGATGATGGTGGTGTTGTCCTTGTCGATGGTGATCTTCTTGGCGCTGCCCAGCATGTCGTAGGTGGTGTTCTCGAGTTTGAAGCCGACCTCCTCGGAGATCACCTTGCCGCCGGTGAGGATGGCGATGTCTTCCAGCATGGCCTTCCTGCGGTCGCCGAAGCCCGGGGCCTTGACGGCGGAGACGTTCAGCACGCCGCGCAGCTTGTTGACCACCAGGGTGGCCAAGGCCTCGCCCTCGATGTCCTCGGCGATGATCAGCAGCGGGCGGCCGCTCTTGGCGGTCTGCTCGAGGATCGGGAGGAGGTCCTTCATGTTGGAGATCTTCTTGTCATGGATCAGGATGCTGACGTTCTCCATGTTGGCTTCCATCCGCTCCGGATCGGTGACGAAGTAGGGGGAGAGGTAGCCGCGGTCGAACTGCATCCCCTCGACGGTCTCGAGGCTGGTCTCCATCGCCTTTGCTTCCTCGACGGTGATGACCCCTTCCTTGCCGACCTTCTCCATGGCCTGGGCGATGATGTCGCCGATGGTCTTGTCGTTGTTGGCGGAGATGGTCCCGACCTGGGCGATTTCCTTGTGGTCCTTGATCGGCTTGGAGATGGCCTTCAGTTCGCCAACCAGGGTCTCGACCGCCTGGTCGAGTCCGCGCTTGATCTCCATCGGGTTGTGGCCGGCCGCGACCAGCTTGGAGCCCTGACGGTAGATGGCCTGTGCGAGGACGGTAGCGGTGGTGGTGCCGTCGCCTGCCACGTCGGAGGTCTTGGAGGCGACTTCCTTCACCAGCTGAGCGCCCATGTTCTCAAACTTGTCTTCGAGCTCGATTTCCTTGGCGACGGTGACGCCGTCCTTGGTGATGAGCGGTGCGCCGTAGGATTTCTCGATAACGACGTTGCGGCCTTTGGGACCGAGGGTCACTTTAACTGCGTCTGCCAGGGTGTTGACGCCTTTGAGGATGCAGTTGCGCGCCTCCTGGTCGAACTTGATGATCTTTGCAGCCATGTAAATATCCTCCTTGGATGGTTGAGTAATGAACCCGACGCCCTTGCGCCGGTAAAGCCTTCAGGATTACTTCTCGATGACGCCGAGGATGTCGTCCTCGCGCATGATGAGGAAGTCCTCGCCGTCGAGCTTCACATCGCTACCTGCGTACTTGCCGAACAGCACCTTGTCGCCAACCTTGAGATCGATCGGATAGACTTTGCCGTCCTCGCCCCTCTTTCCGTTGCCGACGGCGACCACTTCGCCCTGCTGCGGCTTCTCCTTGGCGGTTTCCGGAATGTAAAGGCCACCGGCGGTCATGGTCTGCTCTTCAACCCTCTTCACGATGATGCGGTCCTGCAGCGGTCTAAGATTCATGCCTGTCCTCTCCTTTCTTTTGAGATACGAGATCTCTCGTAATTGAAAAAAATTAGCACTCCGAGCTGATGAGTGCTAAACGCCAGCTAAATATAAACAGCGCGTTGGCAAAAATCAAGGGGCGATCAAAAAATAAATTGTCAGGGGATGGAAAATGGCGAGGAGGTGGGAAAGCTCCCCCCTCCGATCGAGGCGGCGGCGAGGGGGGATGCATGGTATCGGCGTCTAATCGGGGGTGACAAGCCGACAGGCCGCGATGGGGGCGTGGCGTGGGGAGCCGGAAATCAGGGCCGCGGGAGGTTACCACTTCCGCTTCCGCCGTCATCCCCGAGTGCTTCTATCGGGGATTCACTCCGGGGTCCCGCTTGAACCCACGGGAATGACGGAGGCAATTGGAATGGTTACCACTTCCGCTTGGCCAGTTCCTCGGCGTAAAACTTCTGGTACAGGATCTCCCAATCCCGGCTTCCGGGGACCTTGGCCTGGCTGTAGGAGGCGAGCTTGTCGCGGACGGCCTGGTCGATCTGGCCCATGACGGCGAAGAACGATTCAATGGATCCCTTGATCGCGTCGAGGGCGCGCCTCTCGTCGGGGAAATCCGCCAGGTCGTCGTTGAAGAGCTTGTCGAAGATCTTGTGGGCTATATGCGAGATACGGTCTTCTGAAATGTGCATGGCATCCTCATGTTCGGGTTTCAGGTCCGCGCGCACTGCGGATGTAATAAGTACACGTGCTTTGGGCCGGCTCGGCACGAACGGCTCTCATCCTGAGGTTGACGAAAGGGCTGGCACGCCTTGCCTGGAAGTTAGAGGACGATCTTTCTTTCCTTGGCCAGCCTCTCCTTGATCATCCTCAGCATCTTGTGTCTGTCGATGCCGGCTCCACCCATGCTACGCAAGGTCTGCTCAAGGAGGGCCTCCGCGTCCCGCTCCAAGGTCTCCTCCTGCTTCAGGTCGCCGGCAATCGCGGCCTTTATCCCGTTGAGGACGGCACCTCGGGGCTGTTTCTGCGCAATCAGTTCAGCCCGCTCGAGATCGCCCAGCACCCTTTCCGCCAGACGCGCTATCTGTTCATCCCTTAGACGCATATTCCCTCCGGACTCCGCTGTGGTGGCGGCATTGTACGTTAATCGTTCAAAAATGCAACAGGGTTTGTTTCCGTAGGAGCGCCCTTCAGGGCGCGAACAGGAAGGGCCGGCGAGAATCTGACGGCGCACGGTACGGTCAGGGGAGCAGCGGCGGTTCGCGCCCGGAGGGGCGCTCCCACATCGTGGTGTCTTGCTTGGCGGGCTCTCGATGTGCCGCTGGTGTGGGCTCTTTAATTGATGGCAGTTGTGTCAAAAGTCCCGTCTTTTAAAGGAAAAATGGTCTTGATTTCTCTTTGGCTCGAAGATACAATGCAGCAACAAGTTAACGGAAAACTCTCTCTGGCTTGTCCGTCTGGCGACTAACGCCCCTGCGGAATAATTCATTGAACGGGTGACTGTTTGTGATCGTGGTGTGCTGCCCCATTGTGCGGGAATTGCCTGAAGCGATCTACAGGAGCCCACCTAATAGGGAACTCGCTGTGAGGCCCCGAAGCCGACGGCAAGGCGGAGAGAGTGCAGTGGAAGGGGGACCGGGACAACCGGTCCCCTTTTTTTGTCTTGCGGTGGCTGATTAAAAACTATATATCAAGCGTCTGGGGTGGTCCTGTGACTATTCCTCTGCCAACTGTTACAGTGGAGACGAGGGCTCAGTCGATGCACAAGGCGTTGAAGAAACTCCCCGTATGGTTGATCGTGGTGATCGGGCTGATTGCCGTGGTGTCGGTCGGTGTGGTTGATTTCCTGACCGGCGACTACTCGGTGCTGATCTTTTACGGCATCCCGGTCGCGCTGGTCGGGTGGTACGCCGGTCGCGGCGGCGCCGTCGTGGTCAGCCTGGCCTCCGGCATTGCCCGGGGTATCTCCGACTACATGAGCTACGCAAGCTACGGCACTGCCATGCGGTACTGGAACTCGCTGCAGGACATGCTATTCCTGGTCATGCTCGGCCTGTTGATCGCCCTGGTTAAGAAACTCATGATCGAGGATCAGAATAATCCGGAAGACTAGCCCTGCGGTGCGCTGCAGAAGTTATAATGACGTGTGCGAGGTGAGAGATGAAGGTTGTGGCATTCAATGGTAGCGGACGCAAGGGCGGGAACACCGCGCTGCTGGTAGAAAGGGTCTTCTCGGAGCTGAAGCGGGAGGGGATCGAGACCGAGCTGGTTGAACTGGCCGGGCAGCAGGTGAGGGGATGTACAGCCTGCTACGGTTGCTTCAAGAACAAGGACCGGCACTGCGTCATCAACGACGATTTCATCAATGACGCCATCGACAAGATGGACGCCGCCGATGGCGTGATCATCGCTTCACCGACCTATTTCGCTGACGTCACCACGGAGACCAAGGCGCTTATCGATCGCTCCGGGATGGTGTCACGGGCCAACGACTTCATGTTCAGGCGCAAGGTCGGCGCCGCGGTGGTTGTCGCCAGGCGCGCGGGGGCCATCCATGCTTTCGAGAGCATCAACAACTTCTTCCTCATCGGCCAGATGATCATCCCCGGCTCCAGTTACTGGAACATCGGGATCGGTCGCGAGATCGGCGACGTCGAGGGGGATGCCGAGGGCATGGAGACCATGGAGACCCTCGGGAAGAACATGGCCTGGCTGATGAAGAGGCTCAAGGACTGACAGCGGCTGTAAGAGCGCCCTTCCCGGCGCGAACCCTCCGCTGGCGGTTCGCTGACCGCGGCTGGATTTGTAGTAGGAGCGCCCTTCCGGGCGCGAAAGCCCGCCGGTTCTTCGCGCCCGGAAGGGCGCTCCTACGCCGTGGCAATAGCCGAAGGCCCCTGCGCTCCAATCACAGACGTGGAGGAGGTCGGATGACGCCGCATTTTCTCCCCACACTGATAAACCGCCCCTTCAAGGACCCGGGGGTCTATCTCGACTTTCTCTTCGCCCGCCGCGCCATCCTTTTCGACCTCGGCGACCTCACCCCTCTCGGTGCCCGCAAGCTCCTCCGGGTCAGCGACATATTCATCTCCCACACCCATATCGATCACTTCATCGGTTTCGACCAGATGCTCCGGATCATGCTCGGTCGCGACAAGAAGGTGAACCTCTTCGGCCCTCCGGGCATCCTCCGGCAGGTCGAGCACCGCCTCGCATCGTACAGCTGGAACCTCGTCCAGAGCTATCCCACCGTCTTCACCCTCACGGTGACGGAGATCGATCCCGACGGGACCGGCACCAGGGCCCGCTTCAGCTCCGGGAGGGTCTTTGCCAGGGAGGGGGAGGAGACCCTGGCCTTCGGCGGAGACCTGATCAAGGAGGAGGAAAATTTCAGGGTCCGGGTTGCCTTCCTGGATCATAGCGGCATCCCCTGCCTCGCCTATGCCTTCGAGGAGAAGCAGCATGTCAACTTCATGAAGAACAGGCTAGAGGAGTTGCGGGCGCCGGTCGGCCCCTGGCTCTCGGAGGTGAAGCAAGCCGTGCTGCGAGGGGCGCCTGACGATACGGTGTTCCGGATCGGCGACGGCGCCGGAGAGCGGAGTATCACCCTTGGTGAACTGAAGGAGCGGGTCCTTGCGCTCGTCCCGGGGGAGAAGATAGCCTACGTCACCGATGCCGCCTTCACTCCCCGAAACCGCGAAAGGATCGTCGAGCTGGCGCGGGGGGCGGACTACTTCTTCATAGAGGCCGTCTTCCTGCATGCCGACTGTGAGCGGGCGCGCGACAGGGCGCACCTTACGGCCCGCCAGGCGGGGGAACTCGCCCGCGACGCGGGGGCGGTCCGGGCCATCCCCTTCCACTTCTCCCCCCGGCACCTCGATGCCGAGGAGGCGCTGCGCCTGGAGGTGGAAGACGCCTTCCGGGGAAGGTAGCGGCAACGAAGAAGGGGGCGGATGATCCGCCCCCCTCCTTTACCGCCATGTATATATACAAGCCCGAACCGTGGAGCTAGTCGAGCCTGAGGGCGACGAACATCGAGCTGTTGCCGCGCCTGAGGAGAACCTTCAGGTATCCACCCTTCTTCACCGACCCGATGGCCTTGCCGTAGTCGCTCACGCTGGTGATGCGCACGCCGTTGATCTCGCGGATCAGGTCGCCTTCCATGACCCCGGAGCGGTCTGCGAGGCTGTCGGGCTGCACCTCCGTCACCACCACCCCGCGGTCCCCCTGGATCCGCAGCTGCTTCGCCCGCTCCGGGGTCAGCTCCGCCACCTTGACGCCGAGCCGGTCGCTCGTCACAGCCACGTCCTCTTCCTCGCCCTCCCTCATCTGCTCGACCGTCACCGGGACGTGCTGCTCCTTGCCGTCGCGCAGCACCACCACGTTGACCTTCTTCCCTACCGGCGTTGCGGCTACCAGGCGCGGCAGCTCGCTCATCTCATGAATGCTGTGCCCGTCGAAGTCGAGGATGATGTCGCCCCCCCTGATGCCGCTCTTCTCGGCGGGGCTCTCTTTCATCACCTCGGCCACCAGCGCGCCGCGCTCGGTCTCGAGCCCGAAGGACTGCGCCAGTTCGGGTGTCACCATCTGCACGGAGACGCCGAGCCAGCCGCGGGTCACCTTGCCGCTCTCCTTCAACTGGGTGATGATCGACTTGGCCATGTTGACCGGGATGGCGAAACCAATCCCCTGCCCTCCGGCAAGGATGGCGGTGTTGATGCCGATCACTTCGCCCTTGGTGTTGAAGAGTGGCCCTCCGGAGTTGCCGGGGTTGATGGAGGCGTCGGTCTGGATGTAGTCGTCGTAGGGGCCGCTGCCGATGACACGCCCCTGGGCGCTGATGATGCCGGCGGTGACGGTCTGGGCCAGGCCGAAGGGGTTGCCGATCGCCATAACCCACTCGCCGACCTCCATCTTGTCGCTATCGCCGAGGGGCGCCACGGGTAGGTTTCCCTTGGCCTGGATCTTGATCAGGGCCAGGTCGAACTTCTCGTCCCGCCCCTTGACCTCGCCCTTGAACTCCCTGCCGTCCGAGAGCTTGACCTTGATCTCGTCGGCGCCGTTCACCACGTGGTTGTTGGTGATGATATAGCCGTCATCGCTGATGATGAAGCCGGAACCGAGATTCTTCTGCTTGTGGGAATGCTGGCGTGGTGATTCGAAGAACTTCTCGAAATACTCCTGGAAGGGATCCATGCCGAACTGGTGCTGGCGTTTCTGCACCGCTATGGTCTTGGAGGTGCTGATGTTGACCACGGTCGGCTTCAGCTTCTTCGCCAGCTTGACGAAGTCCGGGGAGACCGCGGCAGCCGAGGCCCCGGTCGAGAAAAGAGAGGAGAGAAGGACAATGAAAGCAAACAACCTTGTGGCAATTGCTACCTGCATGGCGACCTCCTGGAATTTGGTAGCCTAAAATTAATGATCTCCTCTTCTTTTGTCAAGGGGCCTTTGGGAGTCGCGAAGGAGAGCGGAAGCGGGGCGGGGGAGCAAAAAAAACGGACGACTCCCGGACTTTATGAGCCGGAAATCGTCCGTAGGACAGGCGAGTTAAGGTTGAGAGCTGCGCCGAGCGCAGTTGCCGGCGCCGGCCCGGGCCAAAGAGCCCGGCGCGGGTTGCGGCTACTCTTCTTCTTTGAGGATGTAGCCGACGCCGCGGACCGTGTGGATCAGCTTCTTGTCTGCTTCGCGGTCGATCTTCTTCCTGAGGTAGTTGACGTAGACGTCGATGATGTTGGTGAAGCTGTCGAAGGTGTAGTCCCAGACATGCTCCGCGATCATGGTCCTGGTCAGCACCTGGTGCGGGTTGCGCATGAAGTACTCGAGGAGGCCGTACTCCTTGGCGGTGAGATCGATCTCCTTGTCCTTGCGCCACACCTTGTGGGTAACCGGGTCGAGGCGCAGGTCGGCGAAGCGGATTTCGGCGCCGCGGTCGAGTTCGCTTCTGCGCATCAGGGCACGAACCCTGGCCAGAAGCTCGGCGAAGGCGAAGGGCTTGGTGAGGTAGTCGTCGGAGCCGGAGTCGAGACCGGCGACGATATCCTCGACCGAGTCTTTGGCAGTCAGCATCAGGATCGGAGTGACGTTCTTCCTTTCCCTCAGCTCTTTCAGCACCGACAGGCCGTCCTTCTTCGGGAGCATCCAGTCCAGGACGATCAGGTCGAACTGCTTGTCCAGTGCGAGTTTCAGTCCCTCCTCACCGTCAGCCGCAGTATGGACCTCGTACTGCTCCTCCTCAAGGCCGCGCTTGATGAAGCTGGCTACCTTCTTCTCGTCCTCAACCACCAAAATTCTCATGTTAATACCCTCTCTGTTGTCCTGTTGTTATTATGGCTTTCGTCTAATCGTGCCTTATTTCACCATGGAGCCTGCTCAGGATTTCGGCTGCAGACTCCTCCACGGATTTGTTCGTCACATCTATCACCAGCCAGGCCGGGTGGGCCCGGTAAAACCTGCGGCAGTGCGCCAGTTCATCCTCCACCTGCTGGTAGTCCGCATAGCTCCCCCGCGGGCTTTGCCGCAGGTTCCTCAGACGGGCGCTCCTTATGTCCACCAGCCTCTGGGTCTCGATGATCAATCCCACCACCCGTTCCGGCACCACCAACTCCAGCTCCGGCGGCGGTTCGATCCCCGGGATGATCGGGACGTTGGCGACTTTGTAGCCCTTGTGGGCCAGGTACATGGAGAGCGGAGTCTTGGAGGAGCGGGAGACCCCGACCAGCACGATGTCCGCCTTGTGCAGGTTGCGCGGTTCCTGCCCGTCGTCCTGCTTCACGGTGAAATCGACCGCCTCCATGCGGCGGTAGTACTCGGAATTCATCTCGTACTGCAGGCCGGGAAGCTTCTGCGGCCGCATCGCCAGGAACTCTCCGAGCTTGTATAGCAGAGGGGTGATCAGGTCCACCGCCTCCAGCTGCCGGTTCTCCGCCTCGTCCTTGACGAACTGCGCCAGTTCGCTGTTGACCAGGGTGTAAAAGAGAATGCCGTGTTCGTGGGTCATCTCATCCATGGCATGGATGATGTCGTCCTGGTTGCGGATCTGTCCGAATTTATGAATACGAACGTCCACATCCCTGAACTGGGTCAGCGCCGCGCGGGCGACTCTCTCAACTGTTTCGCCGGTTGCATCAGAAAGCAGATAAACATGATTCATTGAAACTATCACCTTGATTTTGAAGCAATTTCATTGTTTGCAACGGGCGCGGAAAGCATCTCATTAGATATATACCATGTTTTTTTCTTTTAGGCAAAACTAAAATTTAATGGGAAAAAGTTCGGTAGGAAAAGCTAATTTCTAAATAAAATTTTTTAATTATAAGTACCCGCTGTTTTTGGGGTTGTCAAGGTTTTCGTTGCTATATCCTTTAATTTTCTGGTAGTTTATACGGGCCAGAAGCCAAATGAAAAGGAGACGCGAAGAGTATTATGCAAACAGACTGGGCTGAAATCGCCTGCGAAGTACCAGCCGAGATGGTCGACACCATGGCCGATTTTCTTGTGGAGCTGACCGGCAACGGCGTCGGCATCGAAAACCTGCACCTGGACACCTTTTCCCTCGACACCATCGAGGATACCCCCAATAAAGTGGTGAAGGGCTACCTGCCGCTCGACGGATCACTGGAGGAGATGCGGATCAGGGTGGAGCACTTCCTGGCCGACAACGGGCCCTCCTTCGCCGGCTTCGTTTACCAGCCGCCGGTGGTGAGCGTGATTAGGAACGAGGACTGGGCCAACAACTGGAAGGTCCACTTCAAGCCGGTGCGGATCGGCGAGAGGCTGGTGATAAAGCCCACCTGGGAGGAGTACCAGAAGCTTCCCGGAGACCTGATGATCGAGATCGACCCCGGCATGGCCTTCGGGACCGGTGCGCACCCGACAACCCGGATGTGCCTGGAGTCGCTGGAGCGGATCTGCTTCAATGAGAACGGCGGCAAGCTTCCCGAACGGGTGCTCGATGTCGGCACCGGGTCAGGGGTACTCTCGATCGCGGCGGCTCTCATGGGGGCGACCGAGATCACCGCCATCGACATCGATCCCGAAGCGGTCCGGGTCACCGAGGAAAACCTCGAGATAAACCGGATCACGGTGGTCGAGGCCTCGACTACCCCGCTCCACGAGCTGAAAGATCAATACGGAGTGGTGGTTGCCAATATCCTCGCCGAGGAACTGGTGCGGCTTTCGGCCCAGCTGACGGCCATGATAGCGCCAGGGGGGTGGCTGATCCTTTCCGGTATCCTTACCGAAAAGGAGGAGTTCGTCCTTGCCGGTTTCCCCGGGCTCACTCTCATGGAGAATCCCCGTGACGCCGAGTGGAGCTGCCTCACCTTGCGGAAGGCGCTGTAGCCGATGCGGAACTTTTTCCTGGGGCCCAATGCCGTTTGCGGCGACAGCGTCACCATCGCCGGGGAACTCTACCGGCACATGGCCCGGGTACTCCGTCTGAAGGAGGGGTGCGAGGTAAGCCTCACCGATGACGCCGGCCGGCGGTATTGCGGCGTCATCGAGGAGGTGGGCGCCAAGGAGCTCACGGTAAGGATTACCACCGAGGAGAAGGCTCCAGCGCGGCATGAGGGGGTGCGGATCACCCTGTACCAGGGACTGCCGAAAGGGGAGAAGCTCGAGCTGATCCTGCAGAAATGTACGGAACTGGGGATCTCGGAAGTGGTGACCTTCGAGGGCGATCGGTCGATCGTGAAGTTGAGCGGTGAGCGGAGCGCGTCGCGCCTTGGGCGTTACGAGAAGATCGTGCAGGAGGCGGCGCGGCAGTCCGGGCGGCTTTCGCCGCCGAAGGTGGCGATCGGTGGGAAGCTGGAGGCGGTCCTGCAGGAAGCGGGGCACGCGGTGAAGCTCTTGCTGTGGGAAGGCGAGCAGACAAACCGGCTGCGGGAGGTTTTCCAGGCTCACGGTTCACCGGAAAGTGTGGCCATCGTGGTCGGGCCCGAGGGAGGACTCTCTCCCGAGGAGGTCGAGAAGGCCAAAGCCCGCGGCTTCACCCCCATCACTCTCGGCCAGCGGATTCTTCGCACCGAAACCGCCGGGATGGCCATGGTCACCATCCTGCAATTCCACTGGGGAGACATGGGATAGCCGTCGCTATCTCGCAAGCCAGAGTATCAGGGAGGAGAGCGCGACCAGCAGAGAGATTCCGGTGGCAATCATCAACATCTTCTGCCTGGCGGCGAGGACTTCCAGCGCGGTCTTCAGCTCCTCTAGCTGTGCGGAGCTCTGGAGCAGGGTGTCCGCCATTTTCAGGTGCTCTTCGCGGTTGAGCTTCAGCTCGTTGTAGAGGTCGTTCTGCTGCGGGGCGTTCAAATGACCCTTGACCCTTTCCACGAGCTCGACCACTACCGGCGCATTCTGGACGATTCTTCCCCAAGGGATCTTGGTGGCCGCCGTCTTCACCAGGTTCCAGACGACTCGACTAGGCATAAGCCCTCCTGTTACAAGTTTTAGCAGTTATACCTCACCGTGACAAGAGTCACAAGACCGGCATTAGTCATATTTTATATAATGACACCTAGTGTCAACGCATTTGACTAGCACTGTTAGGCTGTGATAATCTTTGATCGGCCTTACTTGTTGATAAGGAGAGTGTCATGGCAAAATTGCAAAGACTTGAGGCTGAAGTTGCCGCCTTACCGGATACAGAACTCCGGCGCTTCCGCTCGTGGTTTGATGCCTTTGACGCGGAGCGGTGGGACAAGGAGCTCTCTGCAGATTACGCAGAAGGAAAGCTCGATTCTTTCGCGGCTGAAGCTCTTGCAGAATACGACGCAGGGAAATGCAAACCCCTTTAGTCCATCATGCATCTTCACGGTTCTGGCATTGCTACTCGGCCCTCCCGCCTGTAATACAACAGCTAGCTGACGCCAACTTCGAACTGCTGAAACGAGATCCTCGTCACCCTTCCCTTCATCTTAAGAAAGTGGGGTCGTTATGGTCGGTTAGGGTAGGGCTACGTCATCGGGCTCTTGGAGTGTCGGCTTGTGACGGGATCATCTGGTTCTGGATCGGTAACCATAGTGACTATGACCGACTTGTCGCTGAGTAGGCCGATAGTGTTCTAAAAGAAGAGGCGAGTTCCTGTTTAGGGACCCGCCTCTTTTGTGTGCGCTCTTATATTTAATCGGTTCAGGCGATGAGTTCCGCCAGTTCTTCCCCGAAGGCTTCGCGCTGCCAGCGCTTGAGGAGGGAGAGCTGCTGGGGGTTGGAACCGGGCTCGGCCAGGGCTTCCAGGAGGGTGTTGTTGGCGACCAGGCCGACGCCCAGGCCCAACTGCGCGGACTTCGTCTCTCTCCAGACCTTTAGTCTCTTCACCCTCTCGTCCTGAAGCCGGTCCAGCACGGGGCGGCGCCCACCCTGGACCTGGGGGAGCTTGTCCTGCGGAACCGCCAGTCCCGCTGCGATCGCCTGCAGCACTCCGCGCCCCAGCCTCTCGATCAGCTTCGACGACATGGTATGGATGCCGACCAGCTCAAAGTTCGAGCGCGGCTGTTTTTCGGCGAGTTCCCGCAGCAGGTCGTTGCTGAGAATCCTGAAGGGAGGCACGTCGGCCTGGCGGGCCTTCTCGTCCCGGAAGCGCAAAAGCTCCTCCAGTACCGCCAGTTCCCGCGGCTTCATCTTGGGTGCGCCCTTGAAGCGCAGGCACATCAGCTCCCCCTCGCGTGAGGAGGACCTGACACCCGCGACCAGCTCGGACTCCTCCTCCACCCAGGCGAGGCGCCCCTTGGTCTTGAGCTCGGCCTCCAGCTGGCGGTGGAGCTCGATCAGCAGCGAGGTGTCCTTCATCGCGTATTCCATCATCTCCTGCGAAATGGGACGCTTGCTCCAATCGGCCTTCTGGTAACGCTTGTCCAGCTCGACCCCGAACCGCTTCCGCAACAGTGCCGCCAGGCCGAATTCGGCCTCGCCGAGGAACTGGCTGGCGATCATGGTATCGAACAGGTTCACCACCTCGATACCGAAGTCGCGGTAAAGGGAGCGCATGTCGTAGTCTGCGCCGTGAAAGATCTTCTTTATGGCGGGGTTGGCGAAAATCGGGGCGAGCACCCTGACGTCTATGGCCGCCAAGGGATCGATGAGACGGGTTTCCGATTCGGTGGAAACCTGTATCAGACAGACCTTCTCTGTATAGTGATGCAGGGAATCAGCCTCGAGGTCGAAGGCCAGAACTGTCTCCTGCGAAAGGCGCTCTACAAGTTCGGTTAAGGTCTGCTGGTCAGTGATCAGGTGTGCTGAAGCGGGTTTGGTTAGCCCGTTAGTTTTGGTCTGCAAAAGTATCCATCCGTTTCCGCATCTTGCATGCTGTCTTTTGTTTGTCCAGTTTCTGTCAGCGCTCTCTGTCACAGTGACAGGTTCCGACCTCAAGACATTACAACTATTTCATCTATACTTCAAGGGGCAGCGTTCAATTTTGTGACAACCGCATGCCTTTGCCAGTGCGTCACCAACTCCACCGAAGGCGGATATCGGATTATTCAGCCCGGAGCTCGCGCAGAGCCTGCACGGTCTGCTCCATTTCCTCCTGGGTGCCGATGGAGATCCTGACGCCGTGACTGAGACACGGGTCGGTGAAGTGACGGACCAGGATCTTGCGGTCATAGAGCCCCTGGTAGACCTTCGCGCCGTCACGATCAGGCGGCGTGGCGAAGACATAGTTGCCGCTGGAGGGGATGACGTGATAGCCGAGTTTCTCCAGCTCCGCGCTGAACCAGCCGCGGGTTTCCTTGATCCTGATCACGCAGTCGCGGAAGTACTCCTGATCGCTCAGTGCGGCGGTGGCCGCTGCCTGGGCGAGCCGGTCAACGTTGTAGTGGTCCCGGATCTTGTTCAGCGCGGCGATGACCTCAGGTCTGGCGATGGCGAGCCCCAGCCTCATACCAGCGAGTGAGTAGCTCTTGGAGAAGGTGCGGGTCACCACCACGTTGTCGAGGGAGCGGACCAGGTCGAGGGAGTTCTCTTCGGCGAAGTCGGCGTAGGCCTCATCGACGACCAGGACACCGGATATCCTTTTAGCGAGCTCGGCAATGTAGCGCTGGGAATAGGTGAAGCCCAGTGGCGCGTTGGGGTTGGTCAGGAAGAAAAGGCGGCAAGGGTAGTCGTCGGGAATCCCGGCAGGTTCGAAGTCTTGGGTCAGCCCGAAGGTCCTGACGCGCGCGCCCTGAACCTCGGCCAGCGTCCCGTAATAGGAGTAGGAGGGGTGGACGTAGGCCACCTCCTCGCCCTCACCGGCAAAAGCGCGGATCAGGTTGTTCAGCACCTCGTCGGAGCCGTTGGCCATGATGATCCAGGAGGGATCGAATCCGTAGAGCTTCCCCGCTTCCTCGCGCGCCGTCCTGCTCGCCGCGTCCGGGTAACGGCGCAGCCCCTCGCCTGCCTCTTTCGCGATGGCTTCAATCACCAGCGGGGAGGGCGGGTAGGGGTTTTCATTGGTGTTGAGCTTGATGTACGAGGCAGCATCTTGAGGCTGGAAACCGGGTACGTATCCCGCCATCTCTGCGATGTTTCTCCGCAGGGTGATCATGACGACTCCTTTGCTTCTGTTTTAAGACCTACTGACTATAACCAAAAGTGGGTGCGAAAGTCAAAGCAATGTAAGGGTTTACGAAATTCAACCTTAAACAGCTCCCTGCGTACCCTTTACAAGGTCGGGTGAATGGTTCGTCCTGTGTGACCGTTCGTGCCGAGCCTGTCGAAGCACGCACTCCTGCTTACCCATCAGTAGCGCTCAAGCTCCTCATAGAGGGTGGTGCGACGGACCGGGGTGAAGCCGGCTCCCTTGATCAGGGTGATCATTTCGTCGCGCGACATGCGGAATCTGCAGCCGGCGGCAGCTACGACGTTTTCCTCCAGCATGGTCCCCCCGAGGTCGTTGGCTCCGAAGAAGAGGGCGACCTGGGCCATCTTGGCGCCCTGCGTCACCCAGCTCGCCTGGATGTTCGGGATGTTCCTCAGCACGATCCTGGAAAGGGCCAGCACCTTCAGGTATTCCACGCCCGAGGCGCTGCCGCCGCCGAGCTCGGTGTTCCCGGGCTGGTAGGTCCAGGGGATGAAAGCGGTGAAGCTGCCGCCTTCCGCCTGGAGAGTGCGGACCCTGATCAGGTGCTCGACGATATCTTCGAGCCGTTCGCGGCTGCCGAACATCATGGTGGCGGTGGTGGGCATCCCGAGCCGCGCCGCCCCGCGCATGACCTCGGCCCATCCCTGCCACCCGATCTTCTTGGGCGAGATCTCGTTTCTGACGCTGTCGACCAGGATCTCGGCCCCGCCGCCGGGGATGGAGTCGAGACCGGCACTCTTGAGCCTGGCAAGAGTATCGCTGATGGAGAGCCCGGACATCTTGGCGATGTGGGTCACCTCGGCAGGAGAGAGGGAGTGGTTCTGCAGAGTGGGGAAGCGGCTCTTGATCTCCCGGAAGAGGTCCTCGAAGAAATCGATCTTCAGCGAGGGGTGGAGACCTCCCTGCATCAGGAGCTGGGTCCCGTCCTGGGCCACCAGTTCCTCGATCTTGGTGATGACGGTGGCGGTATCAAGGAGATAGGCATCGGCGGCGTCAAGGTCACGGTAGAAAGCGCAGAACTTGCACTTCGACTCGCAGACATTGGTGTAGTTGACGTTGCGGTCCACCACGAAGCTCACGCAGCGGTCGGGGTGCATCCGCTGCCGGATGGAATCGGCAAGGCGGCCAACTGCCAGCAGGTCCCCTTCCGCCAGGCACCAAAGTGCCTCATCAGGGGTGATGTCTTCGCAGGTTGCGACCTTTTCTGTTAGTGTCTTCAGCATCTCTAAGTTTCCTGACTGCAAAGGCGGTTAACAGGGATGACAGGATGAACAGGATAAAGGGCAAAACCTGGACTTCCGTCAGAGCCCCGTATTTCTTAAGCCCTTGCCGTTGTTCTAGTTTTTATCCTGGAAATCCTGTCCATCCCTGTTAAACGCTTGTGGGCTTGTTCTTTCAGTAAACGCGCAGCTCCCGGTAGAGTGTGTCGCGCTCGACGGGGGTGCGGCCGGCTTTCCTGATCATGGTGATGATGGCGTCGCGACCCATGGCCTGCGGGGTATCGGCGCCGGCTTCATGGCCGATCCGCTCCTCGACCACGGTGCCGTCGAGGTCGTTCACCCCAAACGATAGAGACACCTGGGCAATCTTCTCCCCGAGCATGACCCAATACGCCTTGATGTTGGCGAAGTTGTCGAGATAGATGCGGGCGACCGCCAGGGTCCTCAGGTCGTCAACCCCGGTGGTCCCGGCGCCGGAGAGTTTCAGCTGGGAGTGCTCCGGCTGGAACGCCAGCGGGATGAAGACCTGGAACCCGCCGGTACGGTCCTGGGCTTCGCGCAGCTGCCGCATGTGATCCACACGGTCGGCCATGCTCTCCAGGTGACCGTAGAGCATGGTGGCGTTCGACTTCAGCCCGGCCCGGTGCACCTGCTCCATGATCGAGAGCCACTCCGCCCCCGAAATCTTCTCGGGACAGAGCTTGTTGCGCACATCAGGGGCGAAGATCTCGGCGCCCCCCCCGGGAAGCGACCCCAGCCCCGCCTCTTTCAGGCGCTCCAGCGTCTCGGGAATGGAGACCCCAGCAAGCTTGGCGAGGTAGGCTATTTCGACCGCAGTGAAAGCCTTGATATGGAGGTCGGACGACACCCCCTTTATCGTTGCCAGCAACTGGAGGTAGAACTCGAAGGGGAGGTCCGGGTGAAGGCCGCCGACCACATGGATCTCGGTAGCCCCCTGGCTGACCGCCTCCTCGGCGCGGGTGCGGATCTCGTCGAGATTCATCAGGTAGGCGCCGGGGTCACCCTCCTTCCGGTAGAAGGCGCAGAAGCGGCAGCGGTTCACGCAGATGTTGGTGTGGTTGATGTGGCGGTTGACGTTGAAGAAGACCTTGCGGCCGTTTCGCTTCTCGTTCACGGCCTGGGCCAGTTCTCCCAGGGCCAGCAGATCGTGATGTTCAAAGAGGAACAGTGCTTCTGCTTCATC
>NZ_JBXKJL010000284.1:0-2936 GCF_056994735.1 Geomonas sp. | reverse complement strand
TTGTAAACCATGCCGCGCGTGACGTAGCCGCTCCCGTCCCGGGGAGCGATCTCGATGGCCCGGCTGAAGTCGGCCAGGGCGAGGTCCCGCTTCTCCTGCTGGAGATAGACGAAGCCGCGCTTGAGGTAGCCCTTGGTGGAGGTCGGATCAAGCTGGATGGCCCGTTCCAGGTACTGAAGGGCTCTCACGGTGTAGCCGTTTGCCAGCAGACGGTCCGCCGCCTTGAGATAGAGCTCGCTGCGATTTCCCTGGGCTGCAAAGCTCACCTGCGGCCAGACCAGCAGCAAAAGCACAAAAATCCTCATCACACTCTTCAAAGTCTCTGCCCTCCGGTATCGCAGCTGCCCGATAGAACCTCGACCCTACTGGTCCAGGTTCCTGATCGAGTCGACCATCCACCTGCCTTTGGTCTTGACCAGGTTGTATTCCAGGCGGTAGCTCTCTTCCTTCTTCGGCTTGGTGATCGCCCTGGTCTTCTTGTCTACCCACCAGAAACTCCAGCGTTCGCTGGTCACGACGGTAGCCTTGTCGCCGCTGACCTTGGCCTTCTTGATCTTGAAGTCCAGGATCTCCGTGGGCATCAGATTCTCGGTGGCAACCAGGGCCTGGATGGTCGGGAAAAGCTTCTTCAGCTCCTTAGCGGTCGCCATCTGACCGACCGCTTTCATGTCGGCCCGGGCATAGGCGTCCTGCAGGACACTGCAGTAATTACCGACGAAGCTCCTGACCTCTTCCTCCTCTTTGCTGATGCCGCATCCCAGCAGGAGGAACAATCCGCACAAGAACAACACATTCTTACCGAGCAAGCGCCACACCATACCACTATTCTCCTTTGGTAACCTTGACGTATTCATGAAATGTCCCTGGTCAGCCTGTCCCCCTGGTCAGCCTGTTCCCCTGGTCAGCCTATTCCGTTGGTTTTCAGCCTGTCTTGCATTCCGTTCGTGCTGAGCTTGTCGAAGCACGCACTCTTTTCCTGCGAAAGGTCCTCTTTCAGGCTTTGTTTCATCTGCAGCACTTCCTTCTCCAGGAAGGCAGGATAGTATCTGCTGTAACCGCGCACCGTGACGCTGGTGCCCGCCTCGCAGGGAGAAAGTTCGAACTCGATCCGGCGTTCGTTGCTCAGGAACCTGGCCAGGAGACCGCCGACGCAGAGCATGGCTCCCAGAATCACCAGCACGATCCCCTGCTCGCGCGTGACGATCAGGGTGACCCAGCGCCGGTAGTCGGGGACGCGGATCCGGGTCCCTTCCCACAGCGCCTCCTCTCCCGGTTTGAAAAGTCCCTTGAAGACCTCGCGGTCGCCACGGAAAACCTTGACCATGGCCACCGGGTTGCGAGGCTCCTTGGAGCGGGAGCCGATCTTCCCCTCCTGCATGAAGAAGTCCGGAAAGAACATGACGAAGGCCCTGGTGCCGTCGGGGAGATCGAAGTAGTCCCCTTCGTCGCCGTGGCGCAGGTTCAGGTAATAATCGAAAATCTGTTGCCCGTCGCGCTCCAGGACCAGTTGCGGCGCAAAACCGTACTCGTGCAGGCTGAACTGGTATCCCTGGTAGTCGGCCGGCTTGTTGACGGCGAACGGAAGCTCCCGCCGCCCGGACCGGTCCTCCACAGCCAGGGTCCCGCCGAAGTCGTACTTAAACTGTCCCTCGAAGTACTCCCCCCTGAGTTTGCGGATTTCCACCTGGGCCTCGGGCAGGGTGGCAGTATCCTTGCCGTCGAAGGAAACGACGCTGCCGTTAAGAGGCACCGCCACGTTCTCGGTCACCGCAAGCTCCCCTTGAAACCCCGTCAGCGCGGTGACCGGCCCTGCCAGGAAACAGAGGAGGAGGCCCAGGTGAAAAACCACCGAGCCCCAGAAGCCCGACATCCCCTTCTGCCCTGAAAGGACTACTCTTTCCCCCGCACTCTCCACCGACTTATCCCACCGGTCGTGCGACAGGAGCTTGTCGACCGCTCCCCGGGCAGCGTCGATACCAGCCGGTGAGTTCTCCTCGGCTGAGAAGGCGAAGGCCTTGTCCTTCACGAACTCGGAGGTCCTCGACCTGTTCCATTTGAGCAGGCGGTCGACGGTGCAGCTGAGGGTGGACAGGAAAAGGAGAAAGGAAAGGAGCTGGAAAAGAGAGTTTTTTACCAGAAAGGGTGTGGAGCAGTGCGAGTAGATCCAGAAGAGATTAGGCCTGGTCTGAGCCAGAGTTTCCCATTCTTTGGGAGGAACCGTATAGTTGCTGGGAAGGAGTGCGGAGACGAACAGGATGACTAGGAAAACGGCCAGTATGTAGAAAGCAACCGTCCTGGAGTTAAGGAATTTCCACATCGATCACACGCCCCTCTAAATACCGGCACTCTCCAGCGTTGCGACACACTACAACAGATTATAAATCTTTGCAAATGGAAAAACTCCAATGGCCTCACAAGCAACAATGACTTGAAGAGTGCCGCCGATACTGTGGCATCAATTACAGCTGCAGGACGCTGCAGTATAATTAGCGAAGTAATATTAACAATATTTATGTTGATTGCAGTTCTAGCAACATCTACATTTGCTTACCGCATTTTAATGGAGAACGCATGAGATCAACCGCCGTGATAACAGTCGCCTGTCTCCTTTTCGCTGCCGCCAACGCCTTTGCTTCAGATCCGAGATGGGAGAAAATCAGTAACAGCCTGATAAGCTTCTCATACCTTGACGTCCACAGCCTGACGCGCACCCTTGAGGGAAACCACCAATACACGGTCAAGACGGTACCGGTCATGGCCGGGGCCATCGACGAAGAATATGAGCGGCACGATGTCGGATACGTCATACTGCACGGTGAAATGAATTGCTTCAAGGACAGCTTCAAGGAAAGCTCCGTCGACATCTTCTCCAGCTCAGGTGCGCTGATAGCCACCGAACAGGGCCAGCCAGTCTTCAAACCGGTGGACCCCCTAAC
>NZ_JBXKJL010000283.1:0-3673 GCF_056994735.1 Geomonas sp. | reverse complement strand
TGCATCGCACGACCCACGAACGGCCTTGTGAGCGCCGTGAGCAGGAGCCGCTGGCGCCTTTTCCTCCCGCCTTTGCCTGGGAACGCTTTGCCAGGCGTCGAGCGCAAAGTCGGCTGGGATGGCTACCTCTCCTACGATGGAGTGTTGTACGGCTTGCCCTCTTCCCCTGCGGTCGCAGGCAGCATCGTCCAGGTGCGGGAGCGGCATGGCCAGCTCTCGGTGTGGTCAGCGGGGCAGCTGATCGTGGAGCTGGCCAAGCGCCCTCAGTCCCAGACCCATGTGGAGCACCCGGACCAATTTCGCCATGTGGCCCCAGCGGCCTCTCGCCGGGCGCAGGTCATCCCCCTGGGACATCAACGAGCCGCCCCAGCGGTCGAGAGGCGCCAGCTTGCCGAGTATGACCAGCTCTGTGGCCTGGAGGTGTGCGCATGCAGCAGTTAAAACAACTGGGGCTCACCCAATTGGAACAGGCATTCCCAGCTCTCTTTGAGACGGCCAGGCACGAGCAGTGGACCTATGAGACGTTCCTGGGCCGCGCGATTGCTGCCGAGATCGAGGGACGCGACCGGCGCGCCGCCCAACGGCGCATGAGCGCAGCACGTTTGCCAGCTCTCAAAACCCTGGAAGCGTTTGATTTTGCCTTTCAGCCCAGCCTTTCCGAGCGGTTGCTGTGGGAACTGGCGGATCTCTCCTTTGTGCAAACGGCGACGAATGTGTTGTTCCTGGGACCGCCGGGCGTCGGGAAAACACACCTCAGTTTAGCGCTCACCGTCAAGGCCCTGGCCGCCGGCTATTCCGCGCTCTTTACCCCCCTGACCCACCTGGCTGAGGCCCTGGAGAGCGCCCCGTATCCTTCAGTGATGCGAAAGCCTCTGCGGCGCTATACGACCCCTCGTGTGCTGGTGATCGACGAGGTGGGCTACACCAAACTGTCCCCAGCTCAGGCTCACCATTTCTTTGAGCTGGTGACACCTCGTTACTCATAATGCGTCCCTCTCTTGCTAAGATCTCCAACTGGACAAAAGAATCTGTCCGTTTCTTCATTGTATCTGATTTCTACTCGGCGGGACAATCCTGTGGGCAAAAGCGCCATTCGAAGCTTCGCCCGGCGCACCGACGATACGGCAGATAGTCGCCTCGGCGTACATACTGCCAAACCTCCTCAGCCGAACATTGGTGCAGGCGCATCAGGTCACGGATGGTGGGGAAATCAGCGCAGGGTGCCTGCCCACTGAGGCGGACTGCTTCCTGCTCGGTCAAGCGCACCCACTGATCCGACCCGGCAGCGCGCTGATCGCCGGTGAGAACTCCGTGTGCGAGCCAAACATGGACCAGCGAACGCGAGACCTGGAGTCGTCGGGCGGCTTCGGTGCTTGAGATCAACCCATCGCCCCGCACCGCGACAGCTCCTGGTTCGGTTGGGCAAGCCGTGACGATGGTGTGCTGCTTGCGCAGACTGGCCACCCGCCCAGCCGTCCAGGGTTTGCCCGTTGGGGTGCGCACCTCTTCCGCATTGAGCAACTCGGCAATCCGATGGTCGGGCAGACGACTGGCGAGCTCGCGCAGGCGCTCCACCAGCGCAGTGGGGGCCAGACAATGCCAGCCAATCGGGGGGCAGATGACTTCATGGCTCGTGGTTACCCCACCGCTCCACAGGATGGTCATCGAGGCCGCGCGAGGTGCCGTTGGGGTGAGCGTAATCTCCTGAACGACCGTGCGCAGGAGCCGCTTGCGATCAGCCATCGTGGTCGTGGGAGCCCCCCAGAGAGCAGGCACATTCAGGGTGAGCTGGCGAACCGCTTCCTGCTCCTCTGGGGTCAAGGGCACCAGCGTGGTTTTCTGGGCCACGGCATATTCCCGTTCCAGATTGCTGAGAGTCTCCAGGGCCTCGTTCCAGCGTTTTTCGAGGGCACGGGCAACCAGTCGGTTCTCCGGATCGACCGCATCATATTGGCGCTCGGCCAGCCGCACTGCATAGCGTGCCCGTTCCAGCCGCACTTGCCAACCTTTCTCGCGCGCCTGGCGTTCCTGCTCCAAGGTCGAGAGCGCCGCGAGGAGCATCTCGAGTTGGGCCGGTTTCACCGCCTCAAAGAAGCACGCACAGACCGCCTCATCCAGGTAGCGCTGGCCAAAGGATTGGCAGGTCGAGGTGGCATAGCGCATGGCGGCGTCCCGGCACACATAGCGGGGGCCCTGCTTGCTGTACTGAACCTGCATACGTCGCCCACAGCGGCCACACAGGACCAGTCCCTGGACCAAGGCTGTGCCCTCACGCGGCGCTCCAGGACGGCGATGGACGAAGTTGTACATATTGGCCCGCAGTTGCTCCCGGTTGCGCGCATACTGCTCCTCGCTGATGTAGGCGGGATAGACCCCCGACACGACGATCTCCCACTCGTCTTCAGGCAGCCGATGCGCGAAGCGGTGGGGCGGATCGCCTGGGCGCGTTTGCTGCACGCGGCGCCCGTAGACAAACATCCCGGCGTAGACCGGACTGGTGAGCACCTGCGTGAGCATCTGATAGGTCGGCGTCACCCAGACCAGGTGTCCCTGGTCCGTCCCATCCTGGACGAAGCGGGGCATGAGCAGCCCTTCGGCTTGAAACGAGCGCTGGACGGCTCGTGCATTTTGAAGCCGCGCAAAGCGCTCGAAGAGGATGCGCAAGGTCCATTGCACCTGCTCATCGGGATCATGCACGACGGTGCCATCAGGCTGCCGTCGATAGCCGACGGGCAGCCGCAGGCAGAGTGCTCCACGTCGTGCTTTGTTGAGCAGCCCTGTGCGCATGCGGGCCTGGAGAATGTGCAATTCTGCGGCAAAGAGCGTGCCTTTCAACCCTAAGACCAGGCGGTCATTGGGATCGCGCAGATCGTAGATGCCTTCGTCATCGGCAAGCAGCGTGTCAAAGACCGCACAGAGTTCCAGGACCCGATGCCAATCGCTATTGAGGCGAGAGAGTCGTGAGACTTCCGTGACGAGCACGAGGCCAACCTCCCCCAGCCCGATCGCGGAGACCAGGCGTTGAAAGCCCAGGCGTGCCTCACTTGAGGCACCGGAGCGGCCTAGATCCTCATCCACTACCACGATGCGGGGCTGCGGCCAGCCGAGGGTGGCGGCGCGCTCGGCCAGCTGATATTGGCGCCGAGTACTCTCTTGATGCACGACCAGTTGTTTGGGGGTCGATTGCCGCACGTAGACCATCGCGGTGCGGTTGAGATGATGGGGTAGAATGGCAGCAGCATGACTCATGAGGTCCTCCGATGCGTTGCGTGTGAAGATGACGATGCAGCAGTTCGCCCAGCTGCGTGATCAGCTCGTGCTGGGCCTGTTGAGAAAACGTGAGCCACATGGGTGGGGGAAGATCCATCGATTACCTCCTCGTGGTCCGGACGATCCTGTAGCTGCTTCAGTATATCAAGCAGCGAACGGACGCTGGTCACGCTCCACAATGGCGTGACCTGGGAGGAGGGAAGATCTGGACACTGATCGGTCCAGCGCTCTTTCACTTGCTGCGTAGCCCCAGAGGGCAATTGAATGACCACATAGGTCTCTCCTTGCTTGCTCAGCGTGCGTAGCAGGGGAAACACTTGGCCCTGGAGCGGGTGGTGAAGCGCTGTCACCTGAATGAATTGGCGCTGTGAAGCAGACTGGTCTGTAGTATGTTGGTCAGAGT
>NZ_JBXKJL010000282.1:0-2261 GCF_056994735.1 Geomonas sp. | reverse complement strand
GGTATGTGCTTCGGTGTCCTTCACGGCATGCCCTTTCGTAGTGGTTGATAGCTATAGTCTATGTGACCGCATCCGCATTGTCAAGGCACAGAAAAACCCTCCCCGGAAACCTAAGGATAAAAAGGGGAGGGCTGGTCTGCCGCATCGTCGGTGGCTCAACACCTAGCTACCACTAGTCTACCGCATCCGCATCCGCATTGTCAACCGCATCCGCATCCGCATTAGAAATTTTTGTAAGCTCGCGCTCTTCGTTCTCCCGCATGATCTTCAAGAGACCGGCACGAGTGAGCCGCATCCGCATGGCTGAGCGGTATAGCTTATCGGCATCAGGGTTGAGCGGCATCGGCATGTCTTTCGGTAGCGTAGACGGCAAGCACCGCATCAGCTTCAGCGGCATCCGCATTGCCTAGCAGTATCCGTACCATGTCCTGTGCTGCCCGCATCCGCATCACGGCATCTACAGTCGGCACGGCATGGCCGTTTCTACGGGAGCATCGGCAATGGGGAACGTCCGCATCGGCACGGCATCCCCTCGGAGGAAGACGGCTTGCTTCTGACCGTACCGCACGGCAGTGAGCGGCACAGTGTAGACGGCAATAACGTAGCCGCATTCGGCAAGCGCCTCGGCATAGCCAGTGAACCACGCGTCCAGATCACAGATGGTAGCGAAGCCGCAGTGCTCATCGGGATAGATTCCGTCCAGCAGCGGATCGTCCATGGGATCAGGGTGCTCGGCATCACCGTGGACCGCATTCATGTGGGCCAGCATGGGGTGGCCGGAGGTATCCGCATAGGGACCGGCTCCGCCACCGGGTTTTTCAACTCGAAATATTGAGACCTTCATGACACGTAGCCTACAGCTACTTCACAGGAATTACAAACGTGTCACTCGGCGTGTCGATAACATTACAGTAACGGTCAAGCTGTGTGACAAGATATGTCACGGCATGCCAAATCTCCCACCCTCCTAGGAGGACAGGTGATCGGCAGCACTACTACTTCTTTATGGGGTTCCTTTTGGGAGGGGTCCGTACAGGCTTTCCCACCTTCTGGATCAGCCCTAGGAGACCGTAGATACGGCCTGTACTAGTCAGTATGCGAACGGCACTGCACTCAGGCTGTAGGTCTTCCACTACACCCTCCATACCCGCATACGCTCCTGAGGTCACCCGCACAGGGTCACCTTCGGCAAACGTGTACTTAGTCATGGGTCAATCATACCCGGCATTACTTGCCTGAGGCAAATTGGAGTACTCAGTTTGACTTTGCCCACTACTTGTGTTTGAAACAAGATCCGCTAGATCTAGGGAAAATCGGCACCACTACAAAAGTTTTTAGAAAAAAGTGTTGACGCATGTTGTGGTACAGGCGTAATGTTTGAGACATGGAAAGCAGCCAAACAAGGAGGCCTACCACAGACAACCAAATCAAACACAAACCGAAAGGATTTACATCATGACTACTGCAACTGCAACCAAGACCCGCACCAACCGCAAGCCGCGCATCTCCGCTGCCGAAGCCGCAGAGACCAAGGCCATCGAAACCCTCGATGAGCAGGCCGACACCAAGAAGACCCGTCGCCCCCGCGCTCCGCGCAACGCCCCGAACGTCGATCCGATGTTCTCCGACAGCGCGGACGAGAAGATCGATGAGGTCGGCATCCCGGAGCCGGTCGATACCGACGCACTCGTGGAAAACGATACCACGGAACCCAAGGTGCGCCGCATGCAGATCCAGTCCGAATTCGTTCCCGGCAAGGCGGCACTCGCCACCCTGACCCCGGACGCCCTCAAGGCGCTCGCGTTCATCTCCACGTACAACACCGTGGACGACCAGTCCTCCAGCCCCCGCCAGCACGGCTACCAGCGCGATCCGCTCGACGCACGGTTCCCGGCCATCGGTCGCTACTTCTCTCAGGAGGACGGCGACTCCGAGACGGTCAAGCACACGCACGCCCACCTGATCACTCCGATCATTGCGTCGGTGCGTGTCTACTCGCCCAAGGAGCAGGCGGAATTCAACCACCTCTTCAACTCCGGCGACATCGACGGCATCCACAAGCGCTTCGGCAAGTCCGTCGTCTCCATCGTGGACGGCCAGCACCGGGCAGGCGGCCTGTTCTGGGCGTGGGAGCGCAAGGCGAACTTCAACCCGGACGTTCCGGTGATGCTCTACTACGGACTGCGCTACGCCGACGAGGCCACGCTGTTCGATGACATCAACACCAACCAGCGCAAGCTGCCCAAGGCGCTCATCGAGGC
>NZ_JBXKJL010000281.1:0-2709 GCF_056994735.1 Geomonas sp. | reverse complement strand
TTTGGCCCTCGGCCCGGGGGCTGGGCACCGTACATCACCCTCATGCAGGCCACTAGTGGGGACTTCTATGGCACGACTCTCACCGGCGGAGAGAACGACTACGGCACCGTTTTCAAGATGAATTCATCCGGTGACTTCGTCACGTTACACAGTTTCAGCGGGCTGCCCGACGGGGCGTTACCGCACGCCGCTCTGATTCAGGCCTCCGACGGGAATCTCTACGGAACGACATCCTCGGGCGGATTGCATGGCGATGGGACCGTCTTCAGGATGGACGTGTCCGGAACATTGACCACTCTCCACAGCTTCGATCAGTACATCGACGGGTCCTCGCCTTGGGGCGCTTTACTCCAGGCGACTGACGGTAGTTTCTACGGCACGACTTTCATGGGCGGGCCGAACAATCTGGGCACGGTTTACAAGATGGATGTCTCCGGCACCGTCACGACACTTCACAGTTTCGCTGGAGCGGATGGCTCGGGGCCTTCCGTTGCCCTCATCCAGGCCATCAGCGGTGACCTGTTTGGGTCAACCAGCGGAGGTGGGGCAAACAGCAAGGGTACCGTCTTCGAGATCGATTCCTCCGGCAGCTTCTCCTCCATCCATAGCTTCAACGGTAGTGACGGCGTATCTCCTCTCGCTCTCATCCAGGTGAGCGGTGGCGATTTCTACGGCACAACGTCCGGAGGCGGGAGCGGCAATTTAGGTACCACCTTTCGGATGACAGCGGCCGGGAGCGTCACGACGCTCCACAGCTTCAGCGGCAGCGAAGGGTCGCACCCTGTCGCTGCACTCGTCCCGAGTGGGGAAGGCAACTTCTACGGCATCACGAACAGCGGTGGCGCTGGCGGAGTGGGTGTCGTGTTCGTGACCGATGACTCCGGGGGGCTGACCACCCTGCTCAGCTTCGAGCGCGACGAGGCAGTTCTTGGGGATTTGAGTAAGTTCTTGCAGGCTACGGACGGGAATTTCTACGCCACATCGAGCAGCGGGGGCGATAACGGCGCCGGAACCGTTTTCCGGATGGACGCGAGCGGCAACCTGACGATCCTGCACAGTTTCGCGGGCCCCGAGGGCAGCGGCCCGTACTCCGCACTCATTCAGGCAACGGACGGCAAGTTCTACGGTACGTCCCGATACGGCGGCGCGTACGGCCTCGGTACCGCGTTCAGAGTGGAAATGTCCGGAGCCGTCACGACGCTGCACAGCTTCAGCGGTGCGGATGGCGCCGTTCCCCAAGCCGCTCTGGTTCAAGCGATGGACGGGGATTTCTATGGCACGACCCGTGGTGGTGGCGAATACGAAACGGGCACAATTTTCAGGATGGATCCTTCCGGAAGCGTTTCCACGCTCCACAGTTTCGACGATGCCAACGGCTCGAACCCCGTGGCGCCTCTTATCCAGGCGTCGGATGGCAACTTTTACGGTACCACCCTCAACGGCGGCGAAGGGTTCCTTGGTACGGTGTTCGTCCTATCCTCCAGTGGATCCTTCGCGCTCCTGCACAGCTTCGACAGCATCGAAGAAGCGAACCCTCAGGCCCCTCTGATCGAGGGCTCCGACGGAAATCTGTACGGAACGACTTCTTACGTCGACGGAACCATCTTCAAGATTGATTCTCTCGGTGGATTCTCCACCGTTCACTACTTCAGGAAATTCGACGAATCCGACGGGGATGTCCCTTATGACGGTCTCGTCGAGGCCTCTGACGGCAACTATTACGGGACGACCTTTCTCGGGGGAGCGCCCCACGGTCAATTAGCCCAGCAAGGCACGGTGTTTCGGATGGAGCCCTCGGGCAACGTCGTCGTGGTCCACAGTTTCAATCGATTCGACGGCAACAATCCGACCGTAGGGGTCATTCAAGCCTCCGACGGAAACCTCTACGGCTCGGCGCCCGGTGGTCCATTCGCCGGCGCGGGCGTCATTTTCCGCCTGAGCAACGCCGCCATGGCTCTCAACCAGATGACGCCCACCTCCGGCCCCGCGTCGGGCGGCACCGTCCTCGATCTTCTCGGGGGCGGGTTCAGCCCGGACGCGACCGTTGCAGTGGGAGGGGTGTCCGGCTCGGACCCGACCGTTCTCGATCCGACCTTTCTCTATCTCTCGACACCCGCACTCCCGGCGGGGACACTGAACGATGTCTCGGTCACCAACCCGGGCTCGCGTACCGCGACGGCGACGCGTCCGAAGGCCTTCTTCGCCGACTTCCTGGACGTGCCGCAGACCGACCCCTTCCACGACTTCGTCGAGAAGATTTTCCGGGCCGGCATCACCGCGGGCTGTGGATCAGGCAGCTACTGTCCGGACGCGGCGGTCACGCGTGCGCAGATGGCGGTCTTTCTCCTCAAGGCCGAGCACGGCTCGAGCTTCCTGCCGCCCCCCTGCAACGGTTTCTTCGCGGATGTCCCCTGCCCCGGCATGTTTGCCGACTGGATCGAGCAGCTTGCGGCCGAGGGGATTACGGCGGGCTGCGGAGGAAGCAACTACTGCCCGTCGACCCCGGTGACGCGAGCACAGATGGCGGTGTTCCTTCTGAAGGCGGAGCACGGCACGGGTTACGCGCCGCCGGGGTGCACAGGCATCTTCGGCGACGTCTCGTGCCCGAGCCTCTTTGCCGACTGGATCGAGCAGCTCTCGGCCGAAGGGATCACGAGCGGCTGCGGCGGCGGGAACTACTGTCCGGGCAACCCGAACACCCGCGGGCAG
>NZ_JBXKJL010000280.1:0-9521 GCF_056994735.1 Geomonas sp. | reverse complement strand
GGTTCAACGTGGTCTGCCCCGGCCTCACCCCGCCCAAGCCCGAGGAGATCGGGGAGGGGAGCCACTGGCAGGCGCAGCTCGGGACCTTCACTTCCGAGGTGCTGGAGAAGGCTGCCAAGGCCTACCCGCTGCGCAAGGTGGGGACGCCGGAGGATACCGCGAGCGCGGTGGTCTTCCTCGCCTCCAACTGCGCCGGGAACATCACCGGCCAGACCCTCAGCACCAGCGGCGGCTACACCATGATGTAGCGACGTGACCACGATTTTCATAAGAGAAGTGCTGTTTAGGGGAAGCATGGTGCGACCATGGCGGGGTTTTCAACCGGCCGTTGTTATTTGGTCATTTCAAGGAGCCATAAATGAATAAGTATCTTTTGACCGATGTTCAACTCGATGCCTGGAACGGCATCAAGGAGTACGCCAAGGAGAGGATCGCCCCTCTGGCGAAGGAAATCGACGAAACGGGGGAGTTCCCGCGGGAACTTTTCAAAGAGCTGGGAGAGCAGGGATACCTGGGAGCGGGGCAGCCTGAAGAGTACGGCGGGGCGGGTTGCGACGCCGTTACCTGCTGCCTCATCCTGGAGGAGCTCTCCAAGGCCTCCGGCTCCGTCGGCAACTGCTTCAATGCCCACATGAGCCTGGTGGCGACGCTGCTCGCCGATCACGGCACCACCGAGCAGAAGGACAAGTACCTGAGAGACCTGACCTCGGGCCGCAAACTCGGTGCCTTCGGCCTGACCGAGCCCTCCGGCGGATCCAACGCCGGTGATCCGAAGACCAGGGCGGTGCTGGACGGCGACCACTACGTACTGAACGGCTCCAAGGCCTTCATCACCAACGCCTGGGTCGCCGACGTCTTCCTGGTCACCGCCAAGACACAGAACGGCGTCTCCGCCTTCATCCTCGAGAGGGGGATGCCGGGATTCGAGATCGGCACGCCGGAGGTGAAGATGGGGATGCATGGTTCCCCGACCTGTTGCCTCTTCTTCGACAACGTCAGGATTCCCATGGAAAACATGCTGGGCGACGAAGGTACCGGTTTCAAGAAATTCGCCCGGGCGCTCGACCGCGGGCGGGTGAACGTGGCAGCACTCATCGTGGGGATTGCCCAGAGTTCGCTGGAAGCCGCGATAGCCTACGCCAAGGAGCGAACCCAGTTCGGGAAGCAGATTGCCGCCTTCCAGGGGATCCAGTTCCCGATCGCCGAGATGGCAACCGAGATCGAGGCCGCACGACTCCTCACCCTCAACGCGGCAAAGATGTACGACGCCGGGATGCCGATCAAGCTCGAATCCTCCATGGCCAAGTATTTCGCCGCCGAGGCCGCCCTCAAAGCCTGCGACACCGCGATCACCGTTCATGGCGGGTACGGCTACTGCGTCGACTATCCGGTAGAGCGCAACTACCGCGACGTCAAGTGCTACCATATCGCCGAAGGGACCAGCAACATCCAGCGTATCGTCATCGCCCGCGAGCTTCTGGGGCGGTTCCCGCTTTAGTGGGTAAGGGGCTTGTGGTTTTAACCGTGTCCCTGTTCAGCTGGCGGTAAATTTTTACTCCATAAATGATTGGTCGACCAGTCAAATAAACTGGCGGTTGATGAGGAGAAGACATGTTCGTTCTAGAGAAAAAGGAGCGGTCGATAGTTGTCACCCTGACCAGGGCTCCTGTTAACGCACTGAGCGATGAGTTCATCGCCGAATTCCACAAGGTGCTCGACGACATCGAAGGCAAGGACGATGTCGTGGTCCTGCACCTGCGCAGCGGTCTGAAACTCTTCAGCGCCGGGGCCGACCTGAAAGAGGTGGAGCAGCGCCTTACCCAGCCGCCGGAGAAGATGGTGCAGTACAACCGCGACCTGCACAAGCTCTTCGACCGGATCGAGGCCCTGCAGTGCGTGACGCTGTGCGAGATAAACGGCGCAGCCTTCGGTGGAGGGCTGGAACTGGCCCTTAGCTGCGACCTGCGCGTTGCGGCTGAAGATGCCACCATCGGCTTGCCGGAGGCGAGGCTGGGACTCATCCCGGGCGCCGGCGGCACCCAGCGGCTGACGAGGCTGTGCGGACCCGGCGTTGCCAGCCGCCTGATCCTCGGTTGCGACGTGGTCAACGGCGCTACCGCCTGCAGCCTGGGCGTCGTGCAGTGGGCGGCGCCGTCGGCGGAACTTGCCGCGCGCGCCGCTCAGATCCGCGACCACATCGCATCCCTGGCCCTGCCGGCCCTCCGGGTCAGCAAGAACTGCATAGCAGCCTTCACCAGGCCGGAGGTAGACGGCTTCGCCATGGAGATAGAGTCGCAGGCGGAGCTGATCGTCTCGGAGGAAGCCAGGACGCGTGTCACGGCGTTTGTCTCAGAGCGTCGTGCTCGCGCTGCGGCGAAGAACTAGAAGAACTCGGGGCGGGATTGCCCGGCCCACAAGCCATCAGCTGGTAATAACCAGACAACAACCAAGGGAGGAAGTCATGGAATACACGGATGTAGCATACGAAGTAAGCGAGCAGATCGCGACCATCACCATCGACAGGAACAAGCGTCTCAACGCTTTCCGCGGCCGGACCATCGAGGAGCTGCTGCATGCCTTCAAAAGGGCATGGGCGGACCCGGGGGTCGCGGTCGTCATCTTCACCGGGGCAGGGGAGAAGTCCTTCTGCGTCGGCGGCGACCAGCTCGAGTACGCCGAGAAGGGGAGCTACGGCACCAGCGCCAACGGGCTGTGGGAGATCGACGAGCTGCACATGACCATCCGCGACATTCCGAAGCCGGTCATCGCCGCGGTCAACGGCTACGCCATCGGCGGGGGGCACGTCTTCCACGTCCTTTGCGACGTCACCATCGCCGCTGAAAACGCCAAGTTCGGCCAGGCCGGTCCCAGGGTCGGCTCCTTCGACGCCGGCTGGGGTACCGCACTCCTCACCCGCATGGTCGGAGAGAAGCGCGCCCGTGAAATCTGGTATTTCTGCCGTCAGTACACCGCCCAGGAGGCCTGCCAGTGGGGCCTGGTCAACAAGGTCGTGCCGCAGGCCGAGCTGATGAAGGAGGCCCGCGAGTGGGCCAGACAGGCGGCGGAGATGAGCCCGACCGCCCTGCGCGCCCTGAAGCACGCCTTCAACGCCGACAGCGCACATGCTTACGGGCAGGCCAAGATGGCCGCCGACGTCCTGCGCATCTTCGGCACCTCCGACGAGGCCATGGAAGGTAAGAAGGCTTTTGCCGAGAAGCGCAAGCCGGACTTCTCGCCGTACCGGTAACAGGGCGTCGTCCTCCGGCGCAACAAGCCCCCTCCCGCAAGGGAGGGGGTGCAGGGGTTGATGGGCGCTGCAGGTCGCAACCATCCTTAACGGCCACTGGTGCCGGAGAGTTTCCTCTTTTCCAGGGTCGGAGATTTCCAGGGGACAGGGAGTATTATCATGAAGGCAAATCAGAAAAAAACGGGTGCCGCTGCTACCTGCAGCGATGGCTGCTGCGGGATGGGCAGGAAAAAGGGTGCTGGCACCGGGAAGAAATCTTCAGGACCGGGAACCCTCAGCAAGCTCTTATCCCTGACCGAGGCGGTAAGCCGGGCAGTCAGGGCGGGCGACCAGGTGGTTTTCTCCTTTTCCCACAACCGTCCGCATGCCGCGGCTTTCGAGGTCGCGCGGCAATTCCGTGACACCCACGCGCTGGAGCTGGTGGGGACCGGCCTGATCGAGTACGCCTCGGTGCTCCACTCGGCGGGGGCCGTGCGGCGCATGCAGTCGTCATTCATGGGAAACAGTTACCCCTCGCCCGCGCCGGCGCGGGAGCTGGGTGAGGCGGTCTCGAAGGAAAGCGGGCATGACCCTCACTGGACCAACCTGACCATGTCGCTGCGACTGATGGCCGGGGCCTTGGGATGGCCGTTCGTGCCCGTCCGCAGCCTGATGGGTAGCGATCTCGGCGCAGGAGAGGGACGCCGGGTCATCGAGGATCCTTTCGGCAGCGGACCGGTCCAGGTCATCTCGCCGCTGGTCCCCGATGTCGCCTTCGTTCATGGGGTCGTCGCCGATACCCTCGGCAACACGGTCATCTACGGACCCGATGGGGAGGACCTCTGGGGCGCATGGGCGGCGCGCAGGGTGGTGGTTACCGCGGAGAAGGTTGTCTCTCCCGAGGAATTCCGCCGTCTGGGCCACCGGCCCGGTTTGCCGGGGAACCGCGTGACCTGGGTCTCCGAGGTGCCTTACGGCGCCCATCCCCAGGCGGTCTTCGTATGGAACGACGACGGCGTACGCCCCTACGCCGAGGATTACCAGATGCGGGCCGAACTGCGGCGCCTGTCCCGCGATCCCGCCGCCATGCGGGCCTGGGTGGAGGAGTGGGTCTTTCGGGGAAGCCACGAAAAGTACCTGGAGAGGCTGGGGCGTGACCGTCTCGAGGCGCTCCATGCGGCGGCCGTGGAGGAGGTCCCCGAGCAACGGTTAGTCGCTTCTGCGGACCTGCCCGTTACTCCCGAGGAACTCGCTGCGGTGGTGGCCATGCGCGAATCCGTGGCTCGCGTGGAAAGGGGGAGTCACGAGCTACTTTTCGCCGGCATCGGGGTTTCCCACATCGCAGCCTGGGCGGCGGAGGACATCTGCTACAAAAAAGGACTCCCTGCGATGCTGGTGGCGGAAACGGGGCTGTATGGCTTCCGGCCGGTGAAGGGCGACCCGTACCTCTTCAATCCCCCCAACACCCGCACCAGCCTCTTCCATTCCGATTTCATCCACACCTTAGGGGTGCTGGGTGGGCCGAGGGGAGAGCGCTGCCTGACCCTGTTGGGCGCCGGCCAGATGGATCGCAAGGGAAGCATCAACTCTTCGATGACCGCCAACGGCACGTTCCTGGTCGGCTCCGGCGGAGCAAACGATCTGGTGAACGGCAACAGCGACTACATCGTGGTCATGCCGGCAGGGAAGGGGAGGTTTGTCGACACGCTCCCCTTCGTGACAAGCCCGGTAGGCCGCCTCTCCGCGGTCGCCACCAACCTTGGGCTTCTGGAACTTTGCGCGGAAACCGGGGACCTGGAGATCGCGGCGGTCCTTGCCGAGCCTGATCAGGCTGAAGCAGTCGTGAAGGCGCTGGTGCAGGCCTGCGGCTGGCCGGTGAAGGTGCGGACGGATCTGCGACGGCTGGACCCGCCGACGCCGGCGGAAATAGCGCTGCTGCGCTCCTTTGATCCCGAGCGGAAACTCTTGGGTTAGTTGAAATTAGCCGGTCTCGCATGCGGACCAGCGGGCAGATAAGCGCCCGTGCCGCGAAAGGAAGGTGGACAATGAACAGCAAGAAGGTATTTGTCGTCGGAATGGGAGCCATGGGGAGCGGTATAGCCCAGGCCTGCGCCCAAGCAGGACATCGCGTGGTGGCGATGGACGCAATGGCCGTGATGCGGGAAAAGGGACTGGCATCCATCCAGCACTCGCTAGGCAAGATGAGCGAGGGTGGAAAACTCGCCGAGGCCAAAGAGGCAATCCTCGCCAGGATAGAGGTCTGCGACAGCCTCGACAAGGCAGCGGACGCCGATTTTGTCATCGAGGCGATCTCGGAGGATCTGACCCTCAAGCGGGACCTTTTCCGTGAACTCAGCGGAATCTGCACCGGGGATGCCATTCTGGCCAGCAACACCTCGTCGATCCCCATCACCGAAATCGCGGCAGCGGTCGATAATCCGCAGAGGTTCGTGGGAATCCACTTCTTCAACCCGGTGCACCGCATGAAGCTGGTAGAGATCGTGCGCGGCAGCCTCACCTCGGATCTTGCCGTGTCGCTGGCAACGGAGCTGGCCTCCAGCCTAGGAAAAGAACCGATCACGGTAAATATGGACACCGCCGGATTCATCGTCAACCGGATAAACGGCATGGCGATCCTGGAAGCGCTGCGCATGCTGGAGAAAGGCGTAGCCAGCGCCGCGGACATCGACAAGGCGATGCGCCTGGGGCTGGGGCATCCGATGGGGCCCTTCGAATTCATGGACATGGTGGGGCTCGACATCGTGGCCAAAGCCAGGATGGGGATCTACGAAGAGACCAAGGACCCCGGTCATTACCCTCCGGTCACCCTGCTGCGCAAGGTCCAGGCTGGGAACCTGGGAAAGAAGACCGGCAAAGGTTTTTACGAGTACTGACCTAGGCAGGTCCTCCCCGGAGGAAGTGCCTGTCCGCATTACCGATCACGTTAAGGCGAGGCGCAGTGATCACTGCCGCCTCGCCTTGCAGCCAATCAACCTCCCAAGCGATCATTTCCCCTCCTGGACTCAATCAACCTCCCATATCCGTTCCTTCCGCGGCAGCGGCCTTTCCGCTCCATCCATCACCATCCTTTGTGAAGAAAATCTGCCAGCTCGCCATCAGGTCCCTTTGGACCCGAGCTCAAGGAAAAACGATCAGGGCTGATAAGATCCGACCCCGAAAAACCGTTTTGACATTACGCTCCGGCAACGCTCAGCGAAGAGGGGATGCTGTTTTACCGTATACGCGTCGTCTCTGTCCTTCCTAGGTCACTACGCTGTTCCCGAAAGTCCCGCTGTTGCTTATGGTGTTGCGACACAATTAGTAGTAATTCTGGAGTGTTGCAGTATTGGTGGCGGCAAGCCATCAGAGGCCTGAAGGGTCGTGACATGGTGGCTGTGAGCGGAAAATTTACCGACAAAAGGCGCCAAAATAAATTTTGCGTGAAATATAAAAAACTGTTTGACACGCAATAATTGCGGTGATATCGTTCCCTTCAACAATAGTTGACTGGTTAGTCAACCAAGTGTCTCGAGTCGGATGCAATCGCTCCAAGGCGAGGTTTTAGTTGGTCTTTGTCGATATAACGTCGTATGATTCAACCGTCTACACGGCCATGGCAGGACTGTTACCTCCTGGCGAGTGGGTCGGAGACCGATACTGCGGCGTTATAAGCATGGTGGTGGCCGTCAGCGCTTTACACCCCTGGGGGTTCGTCGACCGCCCCGGTGGAAAAATAACCAGCGAGCAGTATCGAGAGAGGAGGTCAATGTGACCCAGACACAAACGAAGAGAAAGCCCGTTTCGAACTGGCAGGAGGAGTATAACTCCCGGGTCTGCACAGCCGACCAGGCTGTTAAGGCTATCAAATCGGGAGACCGGATCTTCCTGACAGCCAATGCATCGGTGCCGATGCAGTTGCTGGCAGCCCTGGTGAACCGCGCGCACGAGGTAAGGGATGTCGAAATCTGCCATTGCCTGACCTTTTGCCCGTCCGACTACGTAGCGCCCGAAATGGAAGGGCATCTGCGGGTTAACTCCATGTTCGTCAGCGGCAATGTGCGCCACGCCGTCAACGAAGGGCGCGCCGATTTTACCCCGGTGATGCTGTCGGAGTACCCCCTGCTGTTCAAGAACGGCATTCTGCCGCTGGACGTGGCCTTTATCCACGTATCGCCCCCCGATGAGAACGGCGTCTGCTCCATGGGATCCGAAGCCGGCCTCACCATCACGGCCGCCGAAAGTGCCAAGATCATCATCGCCCAGGTGAACCAGCAGATGCCCCGGACCCTCGGGGATACGGCGATGCACGTCGATCAGATGGACTACATCGTCCCGGTCGACTGCCCCATCAGCGAGCACGCCATGGGGGAGAAGGGCGACCAGACCGTGGTGGAGAAGATGGCTGCGTACATCGCCGACCTCATCCCCGACGGCGCCACCATGCAGCTCGGTATCGGCGCCATCCCCGACGCGGTCCTCAAGCACCTCTATACCAAGAAGGACCTCGGCATTCACACCGAGCTCTTCTCCGACGGCGTCATCGACCTGGTGGATGCAGGGGTGATAAACAACGCCCGCAAGAACATCCACAAGGGGAAGATCGTCGCCGGTTTCATCCTGGGGAGCAAACGCCTGTACAAATGGGTCGACAACAACCCACTGGTGGAACTGCTGCGGACCGAATACGTGAACGACCCATTCGTGATCGCCCAGAACGACCGGATGGTCGCCATCAACTCCGCGATCGAGGTCGATCTCACCGGCCAGGTCTGTGCCGACAGTATCGGCCCTCGCCAGTTTTCCGCGGTGGGTGGGCAGCTCGATTTCCTCTATGGCGCGGCCCGCTCCAAGGGGGGAGTCCCGATCATCGCCCTTCCCAGCACCAGCACCCTGAGGGACGGAACTGTGGTCAGCAAGATCGTACCGATGCTCAAGCACGGGGCAGGGGTGGTGACCAGCCGCAACCATGTCCGTTACGTGGTGACGGAGTACGGGGTCGCGGAACTCTACGGCAAGAGCGTTCGTCAGCGGACGCAGGCGCTGATCGCCATCGCTCATCCCCAGTTCCGGGAAGAGATGACGGCGAAGGCCAGGGAACTCCACTATCTCTAAGGCTGAGGCCATGGCAGCTTCCGTTATCATAGCGTCACGCGACGAGGTATCCCGAAGCTTCCTTTACAGGCTTTAAAAGTGTTGGTTGATTGACTGACTGGTCAATCATATATCTCGCAGGGGGGGATGGCGGGGGAGGGGACGGACGGTTTCCTCCCTTGCCACTCCCTTCGAATAACTTTGTGGGGGTAGGCAGGATGAAAACTAAATGGGAGCAGTATCACACCGTATGGTTGATGCTTTTCATGGGATGGGCGGTATCTTATGCGGACCGCACCATTACCGGACCGGTCATCAGCTGGATGATCGCCAACAACGTCGGCTTTCTCAAGTCCGCGGCCAACCCTCATGCCCTGGGTGGATTGCTGGGGAGCCTCTTTTTCGCCGGCTACATGCTGACGCAGTTTCCCGGCGGCTACTTCGGTGACAAATACGGCCACCGGACCATCATCGTGATAAGCATCTTCTGGGCCGGGATCACCACGGTCCTGACCGGGATAACTGGGGGGCTTGTCGCATTTATCGCCTTGAGGGTCTTCACCGGCCTCGGGGAGGGCGTTCTCTACTCGAATGACCGTTCGCTGATCGCCCAGCTCACTCCTCCGTACAAGATGGGGTTGGGAATGGGGATAGTCATCACCGGCCTTTCCCTGGGCTTCACCTCGGCCCTCCTCGGTACAATTCACCTGATCAATTTCGCCAAGCCTTACATGGGCGAGGACGCCTGGCGGGCGCCGTTCCTGCTGCTGGGGTCAGCCACCCTGGTGGTAGGCTTACTCATCAAGAAATTCATCGCCCCCAATGACGGCAGCACGAAGTATGCATATTCCTCCGCACTCTCGAGCCTCCTCAAGACCTCGGTCCTCTTCCTCATCACCATCATGGCGGTCTACGCAGTCACCGATCGTCTGGGCCTGAGCAAGGTCGGAATCGCGCTGATCCTGATGTGCCTTACCTTCATCCTGATCGCCTTTGTTTTCGGCAAGAAATCCAACGAGCTGGGGCCGATCCTGAAGGAACCAAACCTCGTGCTACTCTACATTTCCGGCATCGGTATCTGCTGGCATCTCTGGTTCTACGGCTACTGGTCGGTCGAGATCGTAAAGGAATTCGGCGGCGGCGCCTTCTCCTCCGCGGCCCTGGTCGCTTCCTTCAACGGCCTGGCCGGCTTCATAGGATTCCC
>NZ_JBXKJL010000279.1:0-2061 GCF_056994735.1 Geomonas sp. | reverse complement strand
TTAATCAAACTGAAGTTTAAACCCAAGATGGTAGAAAAGCGATCAAGTAAGTGTTCATTGAATTTACGAATCTTCCAGCTAGCGATGGAAATAACCGATCGGCTGGTTCCTCCAATGAGTGGCCGGTCTTCTAGCTTAAGGAGATTGAAGGCGGTCATCGAGGCATTAAGATGAAAATGTAGGGCCGCTTGACAGCGGGCCTGACAATCTAATAAACCGGTAAATTGTTTAGCATCCCGGCATAGAAACTCGATTTGAAAACGAGCGCTATAGAGACGATAAAGTTCCAGTGCAGATAGCTCAATATCAGTCGAGAACAGCAGTGCTGTTTGAATTTTTTGACCGACGGTCTTCATCCGGTAAACCAGCCGAATGTTCCGTTTAAACTGAACCCTATTAACCACCGCCGTATAAACCTGAACGGTTCTGTTGCGTTAGCGCGGTGGGTCACCGTTCCGGTAAGCTATCAGGCCACTGAACGCCTCACCGAGAACCCGCATGATCGACTTCAAAGGCCACCGCTTCGAAAAGGCTATCATCCTGCTTTGTGTCCGTTGGTACGTAGCCTATCCGCTGAGCTACCGGAATCTGGAGGAGATGATGGCAGAGCGCGGGGTGCAGGTCGATTACTCCAATATCTATCGTTGGGTCCAGAAGTTCACCCCACAATTGGAGGCCGCTTTCCGGAAAGGGAAAAAGCGCCCGGTCGGGAAGAGCTGGCGGATGGACGAAACCTACATTAAGATCAAAGGTCAGTGGAAGTACCTCTACCGCGCTGTCGATAAGAACAGACAGACAATCGACTTTCTTCTCACCGCCCATCGGGACAAGAAAGCCGCGCGGCGCTTTTTTAAGAAAGCGGTTCGGCAGCACGGTCTGCCGGCCAAGGTCACGATTGACCAGAGTGGGGCCAACACGGCCGCCCTGGAGGCACTCCAGGAGGAAACTGGTCAAGCGATCGCGATCCGCCAGAGTAAGTACTTAAACGAGACGTGGACATAAATCAGGCGGCCCGTAGCAAGGCTTTCACACCCACGCCCGTAACCAGCTTCTGCTCATGTTGATACAACAGTGCCAGTTGATAAAGCATTACGGCACCCAAGGCCAACAGTCGGCAGCGACATAAGCCCTTTACCGGCATTTGCCCCCTCCACTCGCAGATATTCTTAAACAAGCCGTTGAAGGGTTCAATGGCCTGCGAACGCAGCTTATGAAAAATACGGCGCCCCTCCACCCCGCCGTCGGTGTGCGGGTACGGCCCGTGCCGGGTGGCGACTAACTCGCGGCCCTGCAACGCACAGGCGGCGCGCAGTTCCGGGGTGTGGTAGTGTGGATCGCCCAACACGTAGCGCCCCTCCGCTGGCACCTCGACCAGCAGCTTGGGGGCGATCATATTATCGGCCACGTTGGCAGGGGTAAACTCCGCGGCTAACGGAATCCACACCCGACCGAGACTGACCGCCAGGTGCAGTTTCCAGCCGTACCACCACCCCGGCCACCCCGACCGGCTCCAGGCGGCTTCGGTATCGATGCTGGTATGCGGCACAAGCCCTTGCTCACGGTCCTTCTTATGCCAGACCCCGCCGTGCGCTCGCAGTCCCGTGCTGTCGACCGCCGCTCCATGCCCTTGGTCTTGCCAGGGGTTCAACAACCCTATCAACTGCCGCCCCAAGCAGCCAATCAGACCAGGCAACGTGTGCGGCAACGCCTGCAAGCGTCGCTCCCAGGTGCGCCGACACGGGCAGCGTCCGTTTTCGGTCAATAGCGTACCCAAGTGGCTTGCCACCGGATCGGGTTGGCTCAAAAACGCCAGCAACGCCCAAGCGGTATACAACCGCCGTACGATCATCACGATCAAGGCTTTGATCAGCAGTCGGTCAGAATACACTCGTGGTCGGCCCCGCGAACGCTGTCGACTCGGCGGCAGGGGCACCCGGTCCATTAGGCACACCAGGCTGACAAGCAGGCCATTGGTCAGTACCAGGTTCCCACCTCCAAGACAGTTGCAGTCGATCTACTGAAAGCGTATGGAGGGGGCCGCACATAGGACAGCCCTGTGTG
>NZ_JBXKJL010000278.1:0-3899 GCF_056994735.1 Geomonas sp. | reverse complement strand
CAGCTTCCAAAACTGTCATTCCCGAAGCGATTCTGATCGGGAATCCAGCTCCTAAACGACGTGAAATCTGGATCCCCGATAAGGGCATTCGGGGATGACAATCTCATAGCGGAAGATTAGCGCTAATTAGTAAGGAGAAAGAGAATGGAAACGAATTGGTACAGTCTGAAGCTCGCTGCTGACGAGGTGGCGGCAGGACGCGTCGCCGAATGCCAGGAGGCCTTTGAAAAAGCCTTCGCCGCTGCACGCGGCCCCCGCATGATGGCTCTCTTCAAGAGTGATCGGGAGGGAGGCGGCCTCGAGCTCTTCTTCACCCCGGAATGCGGCAGTCATGCCCGCGAGCTCCTGGAGCGCTGGAACTGCACGCCTTGCGAGCGCCCTACGCCGATCGGGCTGCAGCTTCTCGTCGGTCACCATGAGATTACTTATTACCTGCCGTGAGAGAAAGGTTGAGGGTGGAGGGATAATTATCGCGGTGAGGGCTCCATCCTCATTTGCCTCCTAACGGAAAGCGGCTAGACTAGTTGGGTACAATCTGCAAATAAATCCCCAGATGCCAAGCTCACATGAAAGAAGGAGGAAATCATGACGCGAGTACCTCATCAGCACTACCTGAATTTCAAAGAGCGGCACGCCGGGGTGGTCGCCGCAGTCGAGAATCTGCGAGCCGTCGCCCAGGCTTCCGGACCGCTGGACCAGAAGACCCTGCACCTCGTCCAGCTCGCCGCCTCAGCCGCCCTCATGTCCCACGGCTCGACCCACAGCCACACCATTCGGGCCCTGGAGGCAGGCGCCACTCCGGAAGAGATACACCACGCCGTCATCGCGCTGATCAGCACCATCGGCTTTCCCAAGACTGCCGCGGCCCTTGCCTGGGTCGATGACGTCCTGGAGAGAGGTTACTGATGGAAGCCTCCGGGAGAGAAGATACCGCCTGCGGGTAGGGGGCATCGATGATCCGTGGCAAGGTATCCGACTTTTTCAACTGGATAGGGAGCCTGTCCTCCGCGGCCATCACCGCCATCTACCTCTTCAGCAGCCTCTGCTGGCTCTTCGTCGCCGACCTGGTCTTCGACCTCTGGCTCGCGGACCGGCCGGAACTGCGGGCCATGGCCTCCTGGTCGCTGGAACTCCTCGGCGTTTTCAGCATGGCGGCTATCGTCTACCTGCTGACCTCGATCAGCCAGGCGCGGCACCTGAGCAGCCAGCAGCGCATCCGGGAACAGGCAGCGCGTGACGGCCTGACCGGGCTGTACAACCGGCAGGCCTTCGACGACTTCCTCATCCAGTCGGTCGAGTACGCCAAGCGCCGCAGGGAGAACCTGGCCCTGCTCTTTCTCGATCTGGACCGCTTCAAGGAGATCAACGACAAGCGCGGGCACTTTGGCGGGGACCTGCTCCTGATGGACGCCGGCCGGCGCCTGACGGAAGGGTGCGCCAGGCGCGGGGAGGATATCGTCGCCAGGGTGGGTGGGGACGAGTTCGCGGTCCTGCTGCGCCATCCCGAAGACCCCGACGGCCCGACGGTGGTGGCCGAGCGCGTGCTGGAGATGATGTCCACGCCCTTCGACATCGAAGGGTACAAGGTGAAAACCAGCGCCAGTATCGGTATCGCCCTTTACCCCGCCGACAGCGACGACGCCATGGAACTCTTCAAGATGGCGGACGTCGCGCTCAACCAGGCGAAGCAACAGGGACGCTCCACCTTCTGCTTTTATGGGGGGGAATGGCAGGAAGAGCGCGACCAGAGGGTGCAGCTGGAGCAGGGGCTGCGGCGGGCCATCACCCACGACGAGCTCTTCCTGGTCTACCAGCCCAAGCTCGACATCACCACCATGCGGGTCATCGGCGTCGAGGCCCTGGTGCGCTGGAACCATCCCCAACTGGGCGTGCTTGGCGCCACAAGTTTCGTGCCGCTGGCCGAGAACGCGGGGCTGGTCTGGCCGATGACGGAGTGGGTGGTGAATGCGGCCTGCCGTCAGGCCGCCCGGTGGTACCATGACGAAGGACTGGATGTAAACGTCGCGGTCAACATGCCGCCTTCGGTCTTCACCCACGAGGACCTGGAGCAGGTCATAGAAGACGCGCTTCACGAAGGTGGCTTGCCGCCTGACCGCCTGACGCTGGAGATCACCGAAGAGTCGCTGATGATCTACGAGAAGGAGTCCCTGGAGGTGCTGGAGCGCCTGCACCGTATGGGGATAAATGTCCAGATCGATGATTTCGGCACCGGCTATTCCTCGCTCTCGTCCCTCAAGCACTACCACTTCCAGGCGCTGAAGATCGACCGTTCCTTCGTCAACGATGTGGTTACTTCCTCCGATGATGCGGCTATTGCCACCACCATCATGTTCATGGCCAAATGTCTCGACATGGAAGCCATCGCGGAGGGGGTCGAATCCGAGGCGCAGAAGGATTTTCTCACCTCGATCGATTGCCGCTACATGCAGGGCTTCTACTTCGCCCGTCCCATGAGCCCGCAGGACGTCAGCGCCTTCATCGCCAGGTCAAATCCCGTCATAGGTTAGCCGCCTGCCGATGCACCTTGCTCGGATGCTTCCTTTGCAATCCGGCAGCCCCCCGATGCCGCCGGTCCCGGCGTTGGAGCCCGATCGGCACCCGGCGGCCCCTGCCCGAGATTGACCGCCCCGTTGCTTGAAATGGGGTATCCCTTCGATATAATGATCACGCTAATTAACCCCACGGCGCAGGCATTACAAGGAGTTGGTCATGTCCGAAAGGCAGAAGACGGTTGGCGTGCTGACTGGTGGCGGGGACGTCCCCGGCCTGAATCCGGCTCTGAAGACCCTGGTGAACCGCGCCGCGGATAACGGCTACCAGGTGGTGGGGATACGTCGCGGCTGGGGCGGTTTGCTCAACTACAATCGCGACGATCCGGAATCGATGGAACAGCTGATCATGCCTCTGGACCGGCATGCCGTGAGGACCGTCGACCGCACCGGAGGCACCTTCCTCCATACCAGCCGCACCAATCCCGGTAAGGTCAGCACCCCGGAGGTCCCCACCTTCCTGCAGGGGCCCGACTTCGACGCCTCGGCTGCCGGGACCCACGACTTCACCAGTCACGTGCTGGGGAACCTCGAGCACCTCGGCATCGACGCCCTCATCCCGATCGGCGGAGACGACACCCTGAGCTATGCCGAAAGACTCCACCGCGAGGGCTTCCCGGTGGTCGCCATCCCGAAGACCATGGACAACGATGTCTTCGGCACCGACTACTGCATCGGCTTCTCCACCGCGGTGACGCGCAGCGTCAACTTCATCCACAGCCTGCGGACCAGCGCGGGCTCGCACGAACGGATAGCCGTGGTCGAGCTCTTCGGCCGCAACTCAGGTGAAACCTCCCTGATTTCCGCATACCTTTCCGGGGTGGACCGTGCCCTCATCTCGGAGGTCCCCTTCGACGTGGAGAAGCTCTCGCACCTGCTGCAGGAGGACAAGGGGGGGAACAGGAGCAATTACGCCATGGTTACGGTGTCGGAAGGAGCTTCCATGGTCGGGGGGCAGATCGTCGAGTACGGCCAGGAGGATGCCTACGGGCACAAGAAACTCGGCGGGATCGGCGTGGTGGTGAGTGAAGCGGTGAGGCAGCTGACGGGGTCGCACATCATCTACCAGCAGCTCTCATATCTGATGCGCAGCGGCGCCCCCGATTCGCTGGATCTCATGGTGGCCTTCAACTACGCCAACATGGCCATGGACCTGGTGGCTGAAGGGATGTCGGGAAGGATGGTTGCGCTGCAGGGGGGCACCTATTGCCATATTCCCATCAGTTCGATCATGCAGGGGCTGAAGCGGGTCGATGTCGCGGAACTTTACGACTCCCAGGAGTACCGCCCCAAGGTGCGGCATGTGCTCGGCAAGCCGATGTTCCTTTA
>NZ_JBXKJL010000277.1:0-13270 GCF_056994735.1 Geomonas sp. | reverse complement strand
GCTATGGGCAGGCCCAACCCGGTGCCGCTCTCTTTGGTGGTGTAGAAGGGGGTGAAGATGCTGTTCAGGGCTTCGAGGGGGATCCCGCCGCCGGTGTCGGCTACCTTCACGCAGATCGCTTCCTTGCCGTCGAGTTCGCTGGCGGCTGTCTGGATGACGATCTTGCCGCCGCTGTCCATGGCGTCGAGTGCGTTCAGGAGGATGTTGATGAAGACCTGCTTCAGCTGCTGCGCATCCCCCAGAAGGAGCTCCTTCTTCCTCGGGAACCTGGTGGTGACGCCGATCTGCTTCTCCTCGAGCGGCGGGTTCACTACGGCCAGCGAATCATTGACGATGTCGACCAGGTTGCAGCGGCTGTAACAGATGGTGGGCTTCTTGGAGAAGAGGAGTATCTCGGAGAGAATGCCCTCCAGCCGCTGCACCTCGCGCACGATCAGGTCGGCGTGCCCCCATTCGCTGGTGTCCTGGGGAAGCTTCTTGGTCAGCCGCCCCGCAAATCCCCCTATCGACACCAGCGGGCCCTTGAGCTCATGGGCGATTCCCGCGGCCATCTCGCCAATCGCTGCCAAGCGTTCCTTCTGGAGCAGGTTCTCCTGCGCCTCCTTCAGCTGCCGGTTGGCGTCTTCGATCCTGTTGTACAGCATCGAGTTTTCAATGGCCATGCCCGCCTGGTTGGCGAAGAGCTGGAGATACCTCAAATCCTCCTGGTTCATCGGTGCCCGGGTCAGGGCATTGTCGACCAGGACGGCACCTACGGCCTGACCATGGGCGATCAGCGGAGATGCGGCCAGTGCCGGCCCTCGCCCGGGGTCCAGGTCGTCTCCGTCTCCGGGGATGTAGATCAGCCTCTTCTCCAGCACTGCCTGGGAGGCGATGTTGAGGGAGCCGTCCAGTTCCAGCCTCTTGCCCATCACCTGCCGGCAGAACTCGGACTCCCGCTGGGCGGCCATCTCTTCTTCGGAAATATCCCAGCGGCTGGAGAGGATGTCGTCGCTCCCGCCTTGCGGCAGCGACAGGGAAGGGGAGGTCTCGGTGGTGACCCCCAGCATCCCGAGGAGCACCCCGGAGCGCTCGTTGACCAGGAAGAGCATGGCGCGGTCGAAGAAGGGGTTGGGGCTGGAGGTGAGCGCGGTCAGCGTCAGGTGGATAAGCTTGTTCAGTTTCAGCGTGGAGAGCATGGTGTTGCTCATCCGGTAGAGAAGCGATAGCTCCTTGACCTTCTTCTCGTTCTCACGGGCGAACTTCAGGATCCGTTGCGAGCCGATCGCCTCGTTCAGCGCGCATGAGACCAGCCGCGCCACCGTCTCCGCCATGTCTACCTGGTCGGCCCCCACAAGCTCGGCGCCTCCGAAGAAGGTCATGGAGCCGAGGGTCCTGCCGTTGCAGCCTAGTGGCGTACAGACGGCATGGCAGGGGAGGTTCGATTGTCCCGGCAGGGTGCTGCCGGTGATTCCGTCGGCGAGGGCGTGCGCCGACAGCTCCGGCTCCGCCCCCAGCATGGCGGGGAGGATGGGCCTCGCTTCCTTCCGGCAGCTTTCATAGAGGGAGGGAAATCCGGGTTCCTCATCGGTCAGCCGGATAACGGCGCAATGCACCGGGCCGTTTGCGATGCAGACCTTCAGAACCTGTGGCAACAGGGCTTGTGGAGAGTAGGGTGAGTTCAGCAGCTTCCCGAGCGAGGAGATGAGGGCCAGGTTGCGGCGTCCCTGTTCCGCCCGTTCGGAGGCGGCTATCTCTGCCGCAGTCATAATGAAAACCGGACCGAGCTCGTCAGGGATAGATGAAACGGCGGCGGGAAGGCTTCCACCGGTTGTGGCAAGGGATATGACGGCAGCTACGCGGTTGGCGTCCAGAACGGGGAGCGACAGGAAGGTTTCTTCCCCTGGGGCCGTCGGCTCGTCGGGATGAAGCTCATGAAGGAGTGATGTTTGCGGTAAAGCGGCGAAGGCGGCGCGACCGGCGCAGCCCTCCCCGAAGGGAATATAACAGCCGCGGCCGGCGTGGGACGGCAGAGTGCTGAAGCGCTGGGTGAGGGCGCCGGGATTTGGTTCGGGAAGGTAGAGGGTAGCCGAGGAGAGGTCGAAAGTGCGGGCTACCAGGCGGAGCAGTGCGCTGACCCGGGCCTGAGGGGAGCGCCCGGAGGCCTGTGCGGTCCGTAACGCTTGCTCCAGGAGGTTTTGTCCCTTCCGGGCAGCCATGGGAACTCCGAAGGATACGGCAGCTAGCGGGATAGTGGAATCAGCGCACTCTTTCCTTCTTTTCCTGCTCCATCTTGCAGTCGATGCAGAGGGTGGTCACCGGCCGCGCCTTGAGACGCGCCTCGCTGATCTCCTCCTCGCATACTTCGCAGATGCCGAAGGTCCCGGCATCGATGCGGGCCAAGGCTTCCTGGATCTTGTTGATGAGCCTACGCTCCCGGTCACGGATCCTGAGCTCGAAGGTCCTGTCGGACTCCTGGGTCGCCCTGTCGGTGGGATCGGGGAAGTTCGTGGTATCGGAAGTCATCTCGGAGACGGTGCGGCCTGCCTCCTCGAGAAGCATGCGTTTTTCTTCCTGCAGGATACCTCTGAAAAATTCGAGTTTTTCCGTATTCATGACACCTGTCCTTTGCGGAATCAATTCGTTATTAAAGAGGATTTTTCGATATTAGTAAAGGAAAATTTTTTGCGGGTCCTGCAAGTGCCATTACAGCAGAGTGATATTAGCTCCCCGTATACGAGCCGGATCGGCGGTCAGATTGCCTCCAGCGCCTCCACCAGGTTGGCGACTCCCACGATCTCCATCCCCTCCGGCCCCTTTTTCGGCGCGTTGCCCTTGGGGACTATGGCCCGGGTGAATCCGTGCTTCACCCCCTCCCTGAGCCTCGCCTCGCCGTTGGAAACCGGGCGGATCTCGCCGGAGAGGCCGACCTCGCCGAAGACCAGCAGGTCCTGGGGAAGGATGGTGTTGCGCAGACTGGAGACTATGGCGAGCGCCACGGCAAGGTCGGCGCTGGTCTCGACCACGCGGATTCCCCCGACCACGTTCACGAAGACGTCCTGGTCCGAAAGGACGAGCCCCCCGTGCTTGGTGATGACCGCGAGGATCATGGCGATCCGGTTCTGGTCGAGCCCGATTCCGAGCCGCCGCGGCGACCCGTACTGGGCGTCCACCACCAGGGACTGGATCTCCACGAGCAGTGGCCGCGTTCCCTCCCACAGGACGCTGATGAGGCTCCCGGGGGCGGCGGTGTCGGTGCGGGAGAGGAAGATGGCAGAGGGATTCTTGACCTCGCGCAGACCCCTCTCGGTCATGGCGAAGACACCTAGTTCGTTGACCGGGCCGAAGCGGTTCTTGGTGGTGCGCATCAGGCGGTAGCGGGCGTCTTCCGTGGAGGAGAGCATGATCTGGGTGTCGACCATGTGGGAGAGGGTCATCGGTCCCGCCAGCGCCTGGTCCTTGGTGACGTGCCCGACCAGGATCAGCACCACTCCCGAGGTCTTGGCAAAGCAGGTAAGGGTGGCGGCACTCTCGCGCACCTGCGAGACCCCGCCGGGGGCGGCATCGACGCCCGCCACCTGCATGACCTGGATGGAGTCTATGACGATGACCTCGGGCCGCTCCGCCTCCGCCGCCTCCAGCACGCGCTCCACCGAGGTCTCCGCCAGCATCTTAACCCGGTCGAGGGGGAGCTGGAGCCTCCTGGCGCGGCCGGCGATCTGCTGCAGCGATTCCTCGCCCGAGACATAGAGGACTTCCCTGGCGGCCCCGGCAAAGCACATGGTCTGCAGCAGGATGGTGCTCTTTCCGGCGCCCGGATCGCCTCCGATTAGGATTACCGAGCCGGGGACGAAGCCTCCCCCGAGGACGCGGTCCAACTCCTCGCTGCCGCTGGAAAACCTCGCCTGCTCCGTGCACTCCACGTTGGCCAGCAGCGTCACCTCGGTTCGGGCCCCTGCGAAGCCGTCTCGCCTTCCGGGTCGCTCGCCGCCGAGGCGGATCTCCTTGACGGTGTTCCAGGCGTCGCACGCCGTGCAGTGGCCCTGCCACTTGGGGTAGACGGCCCCGCAGTCCGAGCAGACGAATCCGGTTTTTATCTTTACCTTTGCCATACCTCTCCGGTTGCCCTGCCGCCGTGGTTGAGCCTGCGGCATGTTCAGGCATCTGCGTGCAGTGTCACTTACCGCTCGTGCCCCAGTCGTCTGATCGATGGGAGGGCAGCTTCCCCCACCCCCTGGCCCCTCCCTCCAGGGAAGGGGGATAAGCTCGGGGCGAACGGCGGAGGGAAGTGCACCCTTCGACAGGCTCAGGGGGGACGGGAATTGCCTCACCCTCAACAGGGTGAACGGGAAATTGCCTCACCTTCAAAACGTGCCGGAATAGTAAGCGCTTCGCCCCCGGCTGTCAACATCCGGCACACGCTGCGGGGGCTATTCGTTTGACAACGTTTCCATGTCTAAGTTAAGATCAGCGGCGGCTCTAATGTGAAGTACGGGGAGGAGTTTTGACCGCTGGGCAGAAAAATCTCCTGAGGCTCGTCACCGCGCCGACCGACATGTCCGCGCTGCTGACACAGGGACTCGTCGACCTTTACAAGGCGGTGAAGGGGGCAGCTTTCTACCCTCAGGGGCACCCCTATCGGACCGAGCCCCTGCAGCGCGCGTTCGAGTCCTTCAGACGCCTGGTAGCGGAGCGCGAACTGGCCCTCACCGTCAACCGCCAGGGTTTCACCCCCGGCGGGGATGGGGCGGAGGGGAGCGCCATGATCCAGCAGCTGGCTCACGAGTGCTTCATCCGCCGCGTCGCCACCATCACCCTCATGGAAGACCTGCTCCTTCGCGATCTGGAGGTCTTCGTCGACCTGCTGAGCGCCGATCCCTACAAGATGTCCTCCTTCGGCGGGTTTGCCAAGCGCCTGGAGGAAAGCGGCTCCCGCACGGTCTGGATCAACGAGAAGGACATCGCCGCTATCTGGGCCAAGCGCGGCCTTCCCGTTCCTGACCACGGCGGCGGCGAAAGCTGGGATGGAGTCGCACTCCCCGACTCCCCCGACGGTCCCGCCGAGGATGAAGGGGAGCGCAACATAAAGGAAATCCTGCGGCTGATGTCGCAGGAGAAGCGGGACGCCCGCTACCAGCAGCTCGGCCGCGAGCTGGTGGAGATGTACCGCGAGAAGGCCGGTGAGGTGAAGGTGCTGCCGGTCCTGGAGGAGCTGCTGCGGCAGCACCAGGATCCGCAAAGGGATCTCCCCCAGAGGGAATACGCCCTTTTTACCCTGGAACGCGTCGCTGACGTGTCGCCGGATCTGCTCCTTGACCACCTGGAGAACCGCGAGGGTAGCGACAAGGACAGCATCCACCGGATCTTCGCCGCCCTGGGGGTCAAGGGGGCGTACTGGATCATCCAGAGGATCTCGCTGTCGGAGGGGGTTTTCGAGAGGAAGCTTCTGGCCGCGGCCCTGGTCCGGCTGGGGCACGTAGCGGTGGCCCCGGTGGTGGCCATGCTGAAGGACCAACGGTGGTACGTGGTCCGCAACATGGTGGCCATCCTGGGCGAGCTGCGCTCCACCGATTCGGTTGTGGCGCTCAAAGGTGTCCTGCGCCACTCGGACCAGCGCGTGCGCAAGGAGGCGATACGCGCGCTGATGAGAATCGGCGGAGACCCGGCCGAGTCCACGCTGATGACACTGCTCGATGAGCACGACGACGGCATCGTCAGGCACGCCATCCTCTCGCTGGGACTGATGCGCAGCCGCCAGGCGGTACCGGCGCTGATCAAGATGCTCGAGAGGCGGGATCTTCTGCTCAAGACGCTCGCGGTGAAGAAGGAACTCTTGACGGCGCTGGGGAGGATCGGCGACCGCAGGGCGACCGGGAGCCTCGTGAAGATTTTGAAGACCAGGGGATGGCCCATGCTGGGGAAATGGCAGGACCTGAAGCTCGCCGCGGCTTTCGCGCTCGGGATACTGGGCGACGAGGCGGCCCTCCAGGTGCTGGCCTCGCTGGCCTCGGGACGCGGCGCCTTTGCCGAGGCCTGCCGGGAAGCGGTGGACGCCATAGAGCGGGTCTCCGGAGCGATCGATGACTGAACAGGGTCTGCAGCACGCACAGCGGCTGGCCACGCTTCTGGCCGGCGGCATACGGGGCGGCGGATATTATCCTCCCGGTCACCCAGCCTCCCTCCAGCCTTTCCGGGAGATGGCGCAGACCGCCGCCATCCTGCACCGCGACGCGGGCGACGTCCGCCTCGCCGTGGTCGACGGGGTCCTTTCCGTGGGGGAGCACCTCTTTTTCGCACCGACCCCGCCCCTGCAGGAGCTCCTGCGCCTGATGGAGGAAAAGGGGGTCATGGGACTGACCCTGAAAGTCGCGGTCACCGCCAATGACCTGATGGTGCTGGCGCAGCTTCTGGCGCAGCCCGACGGCGGAGCCGCAGCGGTCGCCGCGGGCCTTCGCGAGGCAGCCATCGACTCGATAGAGGTGAGGGAAAGCGAGACCCTCTCGGAGACCTACAACGAGGCGGTCAGCGCCATCGGCGAGATCTTCCACGAGATCGGAAACGGGAGGATTCCCAACAGCCGCCGGATGCTGACGGTGGTGAGCAGCCTGGCTTCGGCGGCGGTCAAGGAGCCGGCGACCCTGCTGGGCCTCACCATGATCAAGGACTACGACAACTACACCTTCCAGCACAGCGTCAACGTCGGCGTCCTGGCCATGGCCCTCTCGGCATCGATGGGGCTCTCCCCCGACCGAGTCGAAGAGGCCGGGATGGCGGGTTTTCTCCACGACGTCGGCAAGACCCGGATCAACAAGGTGATCCTGAACAAGCCCGGCAAGCTCGACCATGCCGAGTTCCAGGAGATGATGAAGCATCCCCAGTTCGGGGCCGAGATCGTGCGCCAGATGGAGGGGGTGCCGGAGGGGGTGGCCGAGGCGGTGCTGGGGCATCATATACGCCACGACAGGACCGGCTATCCCGAGTGGGCCAGGGCCGAAATCTTCGGCGTCACCAGCGGAATCGTCGCGGTCGCGGACTGCTACGACGCGACCACGACCCTGAGGGCGTACCAGCGGCCGATGCCGCCCAAGGAGGCCGTGGACCGGTTGCGCAGCCTGCGCGGCACCAGCCTCAGCCCCGAAATCGTGGAGCGCTTCCTGGAGCTGACCGGGAAGTTTCCGACCGGGAGCCTGGTGCGGCTGGACAGCAACGAGATAGCGGTGGTGGTCGCCCCGAGTTCCGAGGAAAAGGGCGCGGCGGTGGTCAAGGTGATTTTGGACGGAACGGGGAGGGCGCTGGCGGAGCCTGAGCTGAGGAGTCTTCTTTCCGGCGGGGAGCGGATCGTCGACCTGGTCGACCCCATGGTCAAGGGGATCGACGTCGCGAGCTACTTCTAGCGCGGCTCCAGGGGGAGGATCGAGAGCGCCGTCGCCGCGGCAGCCCGGGTCTTCTCGTGGGGGGATGCGGTCAGCTTCATGAGCGGCTCCTCCAGGGTGGCGTCACCCAGACGGGCCAGGGCGAGGGCCGCCTCGGCCTCCAGCATGCCGTCGTTTTCCGAGAGGAAGGGGATGAGCCTGGGGACGATCGAAGGGTCCTTGTAGCGGGAAAGCCCCTCGATGGCGAGAGCGCGCACGGCGCGAGAGGGGTCATCCAGTTTTTCCAGCAGGACGGGAAGCGCCTCAGGGGCCGCCAGTTCGCCCAGCACCTTCACCGCCGCGCACCGGATGTCCTCTTCGCTTCTGCCCGCACAGTAAAGCAGGGCCGGAAGCACCTTTTCGCCTCCGATCCGGCCGAGGGCGTAGATGGCCCCGATCTTGGCGCCGCGGTCTCCACGCTTCAGAGTGGTCAGGACATCCTCGAGGCACTCCGTCGCTTCGAGCGCTTCCAGCGCCCGGGCCGCCTTCAGGCGCACCTCCGCGTCGGCGTCCTTGAGGAGCGGGATGATGGCTTCGCGCCTTCTGGTGAGAGATGCTCTTTCCATAGCGGTGATAACTAGCAAAAATCCGCCCGTTCCACAACCTAAAAAGTTCCTCATGGTGCCGGAAAAGGTGCTTTGAGGCGGAGGGAAGTACGGATGCAGGGAAAAAAGGAGTAGGTTGATGGGAAAAAGGATCAAGTACGTGGCGCTGTCGGCCTTCGTCCTGCCGGGACTGGGGCAGCTCTGCCGGGGGTGCCGCCTGAAGGGTGGAGTCATGATCATGCTGGACAACTTCTTCATCCTGGCAGCGCTCTTCATCGCGCTGCGCAGCGCCGGGAAGTTGATGGTGGCCGGGGGAGGCGGCGTCGGCGCCGAAAAAGTCCTCGCCGCGATACAGGCCGATGCGCCGTACGCCCGCTGGGTGCTGGGCGCATTTCTGGTGCTTTGGGTCTACGGGGTGATCGATGCGGCACTCGACAAACCCGCCACAATTAATTGACAAACTTAATTTTATTATGAGATAACGATGTGTCGTATACGGCAAGGAAAGGGGAGTAAAAGCATGGTGCAATCGGAAATATTGGGGACCGGTGGGTTCGTGCCCGCGAGGGTGATTACGAATGGATTTTTCGACTACCTGGTGGATGATGCGGACGGGTGGATCCATTCCAGGACCGGCATCCGGGAGCGGCGTTTCGCCGAAGAGGGCGAGTCGTCCTCAGACCTTGCCACCAGCGCAGCACTTCTCGCCCTTGAAAACGCCGACCTCGACCCTCTCGATCTCGACTGCATCATCGTCGCCACTTCGACGCCGGACATGATCCTCCCCGCCACCGCCTGCATGGTACAGAAGAACATCGGGGCGGACAACGCCTTCGCCTTCGACATGAACGCGGTGTGCAGCAGCTTCATCTACGGCCTCGAGGTTGCCGACAACCTGATCCGCTCCGGGAAATACCGGAAGGTCCTGCTGATCGGGGCCGACACCTACTCGAAGATACTCGACATGGACGACAAGGGGTCGGCGCCGCTCTTCGGCGACGGCGCGGGCGCGGTCATTCTCGGTGCCGGCACCTCCGGCAAAGGGATCCTGCACAGCATGATGAAGAGCGACGGCAAAGGGTGGGAGCTGATCCAGGTTCCGTCCTCCGGATCCAGGAAGCCGATCACCGCGGAGACGGTGGCCCTTAAGGAAAACACCTTCAAGATGGCCGGCAGGAGCGTCTTCACCTTCGCCACCGACGTCATACCCCGTATCATCAACGACCTCTCGGAGCGCGCCGGAATCCAGCCCGAGCAGATCGATCACATCATCCCCCACCAGGCGAATGTCAGGATCATCGATTTCATCTCCAAGAAGACGGGGATATCGAAGGATAAGTTCCTGCTCAACCTGGACCGTTACGGCAACACGGCTGCGGCCTCGGTCGGCCTGGCGCTCGACGAGAATCGCAGAAACGGCGTGATCAAGCCGGGCGACCTGGTGCTGATGATGGGCTTCGGCGGCGGCCTCTCCTGGGGCGGCGTGCTGATGCAGTTCTAGAGGCGTGAAAGGTGAAAGGTGAAAGGTGAAAGGTGAATGGAGCCAGCCTCACATCATAAAGGCAAATCCCCCCTGTCCCCCCTTTGACAAGGGGGGGACGTTTGGCAAACTGACATGAACAGACGCCGCTTTCCTCGCGGTATCTCTCTTTTATCTCACCTACGACCGCTTCCCCGCCACTCCTTCCGGCACCTCGACCGGCGTCAGCCCTGCCGCATCAGTGATAGCTTCGCCTCAGCGTCCCTCTCAACGGCTGCCATCCTCTTCCGTAGGTGCGCCCTTCCGGGCGCGAACGCTGCAGTGACCCCACTACAAATATTCCCCCTGCCGTTTCCCCGCAACTCCTTCCGGCACCTCGACAGGCGTCAGCCCGTGCTGCCGCATCAGCGCCGACAGCATCTCCACCGGAACCCGCTGCCGCCACCCTGCGTGGAATTTGTCCGCCGCCAGCAGCATCCCGCCCGGCGCCAGCCGCCCGGCCAGGGCCTCAATCGCTCCAGCCAGCTCTTCCGCATCGTGCATGAGGGGACCGCCGAGAAGACCGTTGCAGAGAATGAGATCATACCCGCCCATCCCCGTTCCGGCTCCGACATCATCGGGATAGAACTCCAGCTCGATGCCCCCTTCCCGCATGAGCGGCTCGACCCTCGTCCGGTATTCCGTCTCCCGCCTCGGATCGTGCGGGAAAAAGACGTGTGCCGCGGCGAAGAGCTCGATCGGCTCTATGGTCGAGCCGTGCACCATCGAGCCCTCCCCGTACCCTGCCGCCGATACTGTTTCCGCCAAACCGTAGGTGCCTTCACCGCTTCCACAGGCGCTATCGAGTCCCCTGATGCGCCCGCCTAGCCTGCCGAAGTTCTCTCCCAGCCAGCCCTCTATCCATTGCGCCTGGAGCGGATAGCGGTCGAACCCTCCGCCGAAGTGGTGCGGCAGCATCAGGGCGAAGAGAAAGGCCATCCGGGCCTCTCCGTCCTGACAAAGCCGGTGCAGGATCACGGAAGGGTCGGCCTGAGGTAACTGCGGCTTGAGCTTGTCGAGCAGGTGCAGCCAAGTCGGGGAGGTGTGGAGATAGCTCCCCGAGAGGAAGGGGCGGAAGCGGCAGCCGGCGGTTAACACCAGATCGAAGAGCACTCGTATCTCCGCCATCGGCAGGAGCGCCTCGGTCCAGGCCGTCATCTCATTGGTGATTATCAGGCCGGGCGCCCAGAGCGGGAGGGGATAGGTATCGCGGTAACTTTCGAAGGCACGGGCGAGGCGGTCGATTCTCCCGGCGATACGGGGGTCATCAAGGGTCCCCGGGACAAGGAGCAGGTCGAGTCGCCTTTGCCGTTCTTCGGCAGCGAGTGTCGGTCGGTAGCGTGGCTCCATAAGCTAGATGATCACGCTGTGCAGGTCGCGGCGCTTGTAGCGCCAGGCGAAGGCTGCGGCGCGGAAGAACCAGTCGATCAGGAAGACGCCCCAGACCATGTACAGGGAGAGGTTAAGGGGGACGGCGGCGAGCCAGGACAAGAAGACCCTGATTCCCCACATCGCGATCAGGGTGACCACGAAGACGTAGTGGGTGTCGCCGGTGCCTCGCAGGCTGCCGGCGTAGACGAAGGAGATGGCCAGCGGGACCTGTGCGAAGGCGACCAGCCTGAGGAATACGCTCCCTTTTTCGATGACGTCGGGGTCACTGGTGAAGAGGGCGATCAGGTGGTGCGGCACGGAGAAGAAGAGCACGGCCATGGCGGCCATGACGATGATGGCCAGGCGCAAGGCTTCGGTGTGGCTCAGGTGGGCGCGCCTGACCTTGCGGGCGCCGAGTGCCTGCCCCATCAGGGTGGCCGCGGCGATTCCCATCCCGGCCCCGGGCATGAAGGAGAGGGATTCGATGGAGAGCCCGATTTGGTGGGCGGCGTAGGCTGCGGTGCCGAAGCCGATGATGAACTTCGAGTAGAAGAGCTGCCCCGACTGCTGGGCGATCCTTTCCAGGGCGACGGGGTAGCCGATGTCCCAGACCTTCCTGAGCAGGACCAGGTCCGGCCGGCCGATCTTGAGATAATTCATCCGCAGCGCCTGCACCAGGAGGTAGAGGAATCCGCAGGCCTCGGAGAGGTTGATGGCGCAGGCGGCTCCGACGACACCCATGCGCGGGAAGCCGAAATGGCCGTAGATGAGCGGGTACGCGATCATGACGTGGAGGACGTTGACCAGGATCACGCCCTGCATGGGGGTCTTGGTGTTCCCGGTCCCCTGCATGATGGCGGAGAGGATGTTCAATCCGGCCGTGAAGGCGAAGTACTGGAAGACCAGCCGGATGTAGTCGGAGGAGTAGGCGAGGACGTCGGTGGTGGCGCCGAGGAAGCGCGCGACGTCCTTGCCGTACAGGCTCCCGAGGACGGTCGCTATTGCAGCGAGCACCGCGCAAAAGAGGAGAGAGGCGAAGGCTGCTCTTCTGGCCTCCATCCTACGCCCGGCGCCCCAGAGATGGGCGATGACGACCGTGGCCCCGGTGGCGAGACCCCAGAAGACGGTCATCACCACGAAGATCAGGAGCTGCCCGAGCCCTGTGGCGGCGATGGCCGCGGCGCCCAGCCCCCCGACCATGAAGATATCGACGATGGAGACCAGCCGTTGGAATAGTGATGACAGGAGAACGGGCATCGAAAGGGCCGCGACATCGCGCCGGATCGATACCCGTTTCCTCATCCTGGTTGCTATGTGCTGCCTCAAGAGTGCATGCTCGTTTCTACCTTTCTCCGGAACCCTACAGCCCGAGTTCTTCCTGCATCCCGACGGCGAAGTTCTTCGCCCTCCCCGAGGGGGCGATGATCCCGTAGGCTATGGCCTCCTTCAGTTCAGCTTCGGTGGCGCCTGCTTCCTTCGCGACCGCGAAGTGCTTCTTAAGTCAGGTCGGGCACCCGACCGCCACTGCACAACCTACCCTGATCAGTTCCCTGTACTTAGTTTCCAGAACTTCCTCGTACTCGTAATCCAGGATCTTCTTGCGGATCTTCATGGCTCCTCCCTTGGAATAAAAGAACAAAGTGCTGTTAACGTACCGGTCAATAGCTAATAACATAAAGCCGAAGCTGTGAAAACAGTATAGATGCGGGAAGAGTGATTGTTCAGGTGCTGAGGGCAGGAGATGCTGACGTCAGAGGGGGGGAGTGCTCCGGGAGGAGCGTGGGCGGCCGATGGCGGGTGGAGTTCGTGAAACGGCACCGGCGGAGGGAACCGTGAGAGGGAAGGGCGGAGGCGGATGTAGGGGCGGATGATCATCCGCCCCACATCATCGCGATGGTGGAGGTGCGAGCAGTGACTGCTACATCTGCTCGGGCATTTCCAGACTCAGTGAAGCGGCATCCTTCATCCTCGTCCGGCGCGTCCTGGTCAGTTTCTTTACCGCCTTGGTCATGTCCTCCACGTGGGTCTCGAATTCGGAGTAGGCCGCTACGATCTCCTGTTCGGCAGCCTTGACCACGGTGTCGAGCTTCCGTTCGGCCTTTTCCAGTTCCTTCTTATATGCTTCGAGCTGTTCGTCGATCTCCATCAGCATGTTTTCCAGGATCCAGCGCCTGTTGGCAGGAGTCAGGGAGTAATCAGTCATGATGGCGTTGACGTCTTCTTCAAGATGATCCGGTTCAAGAAGCGTTTCGACCTTTACCTTCCTTTCCTGCTTCACCCTTCTGAACTCTAAAATTTTGGCCATGCAACACTCCCTGTTTTGTTGACCCGATCGAGATCCAGCGCCATGGTAAAAGGATGGGATGCCTGGAACCGCCGTCATTTGACGAACCCTGCCGTATCATATTTTATTTTCTCCTCCGCTGTAAATAGTTAAATTATAG
>NZ_JBXKJL010000276.1:0-6109 GCF_056994735.1 Geomonas sp. | reverse complement strand
TTGGGTAAAACCAAAGCCGGAAGCTTCTCGTTTCAGAGTTCAAGCCCTGGTCTTTGCCGTCTCGGAAGTTCTCCGACTTTCTCCGTGGCTATCTGTTTTTGAGGTCAAATGAAGATTGACTGGACCGACATCGACACCGTGCTGCTGGATATGGACGGCACCCTCCTGGACCGGCATTTCGACGACCACTTCTGGCTCGAGCACGTACCCAGGCGCTATGCCGAGATAAACGGCATGCCCCACGAAGCCGCGAAGGATAAGCTCCACCGCATGTTCCGCTCCCAGGAGAACACCCTTAACTGGACGGATCTCGATTACTGGTCCCAGCAGCTGGGGCTCGACATCCCGGTGCTGAAGGAGGAGGTCAACCACCTGATCGCGGTCCACCCCTTCGTGATCGAATTCCTGCTCTATCTGCGCCAGCACGGCAAGGGTATCTATCTCGTCACCAACGCCCACAGCAAGACCCTCGACCTCAAGATGCGCATGACAAAGATCGGCGCCTACTTCGATGGCATCGTATCGGCGCATGATCTTGGACTTCCGAAGGAGGATCCGGCATTCTGGGGGAGGCTGCAGGAGACGGTCCCCTTCCTTCCGGAAAGGACCATGTTAGGCGAGGACAGCGAGACCAACCTCGGGACTGCGGAACAATTCGGCATCAAGTACCTGATCCACGTCGGGCGCTTCAGCTCACAATCACCGCCCGCCCTTTCCGAAACCTTCACAACCATCCACTACTTCAGCGAACTCTTGCCCCGTGACGGCGGCACTGGCGTCGAGATCTGATCACTGGCGGGACTCCTACCAACCGTCCCCGCCCCCGGAGGGGGAGGGTCAGGGAGGCGGGCCCGGAGTGAGGCCGCGAACGGCGCGTCACTCCCTGTGCGCCGGCTTCGACAGCCCGTGTTTCTTCATCAGATCGTACAGCGCCGGCCGGCTGACTCCCAGCATTTCCGAAGCCTTGGCCATGTTCCCCCCGCAGTTGCCGAAGGCCGCGGTGATCATCCCCTTCTCCACCATGTCCCGGACCTCCCGCAGGGTCAGGTTTCCCGGCGGAGGTGCCACCTCGGCTGAAGAAACCAGCCCGGTACTCTTCAGTTGCTCCGCCGATCGCCCCCCGGTCTGCACGTGGGGCTGCATGACTCCCTCACCCCCCCGCCCCGGCCCCTGAGCTCGAATCGATTCCCCGGGAGAGATCAAAGAGGCGAGGAGTTCGCGCATGGCGGATACCTGCCCGGCAATACCCTCTATCCCCGCGCTGCTCTGCTCAAGGGCGTGCTGCAACCGTAGCCTCTGCTCCTCGGTGCGGCTTAGATGGAAGGCACGGTGAATGATGATCTTCAGCTCAGCCAGTTGGATCGGCTTTTCGTAGAAGTCATAGGCACCCCGCCCGATGGCCCTGTACCCAGCTCCCCTGTCCCCGTTCCCGGACATGACTACGATTTTCACACCGGGGCGCGTATCCACCATCCAGTCCAAGCAGTGGAATCCTTCAGCGGTGCCTTCGGCATCGGGCGGCAATCCCATGTCCAGCAGCACCACCTTCGGGCTGTGGGAAAGGAACAGCTCCATTGCCTGATGCCGGTCTGCACCTTCCAGTATCATATGTTCAGAGCCCAGCCCCCACTTCAGCTGGTCACGAAGGCCTTGCTCATCCTCGACTATCAACAGCTTTTCCATAGAGTCCTTCTGGTGGCTCCACCCCTGAAATGCTCGGCGGAAGAGAGAAAGTTGCGGGGGACAGCGGTCTTGCGCGCCAGGAGACGCGGCAGCAACGGGTTGGGATGACACTGTCAACATGCTGGAATGCGATGCCTTTCCGTTCCTTCTAATATGAATGCTATTTCTACCGCACCCCCCACCTTTGTCAAGGAAGGCATCGGGACATATTTTTGAAAAAACATCAAGGATACTGCTAAGGTAGCTATCTTGACAGTAGACACCCCTTCGATTACTATCGGAATGCCTTCATTGTAATTTCACCCTGCACTAGATAGGAGAGCATCATGCATAGCGACCTCACCTGGGACACCACCCCACTTTACCCCTCCCCCTCATCTGTCGAGCTGACCCGTGATTTCGAAGAGGGTGCCTCCAAGGTGGCGACCTTCCGGGACCGCTGCCGCGGGAAGGTCTCCGGGCTTTCGGCACAGGCGCTGCTGGAGGCGCTGCGGGAATATGAGTCGCTGCAGGAGGCTCTGGCCAAGCCGCAACTTTACGCTCACCTCCTCTTCGCCGCAGACAGCGAGAACGACGAGAACAAGCGCCTTTCACAGAAGGCTTCGGAGTTCGGCAACCTGATGGGAAGGGAGCTCCTCTTTTTCGATCTGGAACTGATCCAGATGGACGACGAACCGTTCAACAGTCTGGTCAATGACGTACTCCTCGAGAATTACCGTCACTTCCTGGAGGCCCTGCGCAAGTTCAAGAGCCACACCTTGTCGGAGCGGGAAGAGAGCCTCCTTTCCCAGAAGAGCCTGACCGGTGTGCAGGCGTTTTCCCGCCTCTTCGACGAGATCTCCTCGTCGCTGCGCTACGCATTGGAAATCGAAGGAGAGAAGCGGGAGATGACCGGGGAGGAGTTGCTGGCCCTGCTGCATCACCCGGACGCGGAACTGAGGGAAAGGGCTTTCGGGACCTTCCTCAAGAAGCACGAGGAGCACGAGATCCTCTTCTCGGCGGTGTTCAACAACGTCGCCCTTGACCACTCCCAGGAGCTTGAGTTGAGGAGCTACGGTCACCCGATGGAGCCGACCCATCTCGGCAACGAGATACCTACCGAAGTAATCGAAAGCATGATGCAGGTATCTGAGAAGAACTATCCGCTTGCGCAGGAGTACTTCAGGCTGAAGGCACAGTTGCTGGGTATTCCGCGGCTAAAGAACAGCGACATCTACGCCCCGCTCTCCGACAGCGGCAAGAAATACAGCTTCGAAGAGGCCCGGATGATGACGGTCCAGGCCTACCGTGGATTCTCGGAAGAGTTCGCACAGATGGCCGATTCATTCTTCGTCGACCGCAGAGTGGACGCGATGCCGCGGCCCGGCAAGAGCGGTGGCGCCTTCTGCATGGGGATGACCCCTTCGCTGAACCCGTACCTTCTTTTGAACTTCACCGGGAACCTCCGCGACGTCTCCACCATCGCCCATGAAGTAGGGCATGGTATCCACTTCATGCTGGCCCAGCGGCAGACCATGCTGAACTACCACATGCCGCTGCCGTTGGCGGAGACCGCATCGGTTTTCGGGGAGATGCTCCTCACCAGGGAGCTCCTGGAAAATGAGACCGATAATGCCGTGAAGAAATCCCTTCTCTGCGCCAAGATCGAGGACATCATCGCTACCACCTTCCGGCAGAACGTGCTGACCAGGTTCGAGGAGAAGATGCACCTGCAGCGGAAGAACGGCCTCCTTACCTCCAGCGAGCTCTGCGACATCTGGTGGAACGAGAACGGCAAGCTCTACGGCGACGCCGTCGAGATGATAGAACCGTACAGGTTCGGCTGGAGCTACATCTCGCACTTCATCCACGCCAGGTTCTACTGCTACTCGTACACCTTCGCAGAGCTCCTGGTGCTCTCCCTGTACCAGCTCTATCTCAAGGAGCGCGAGGCCTTCATCCCGATCTATCGCGACATCCTCGCTGACGGAGGGTCCCGCACCCCCGCCGACACCCTGGCCCCCGCCGGGATAGTCCTCACTGATCCCGATTTCTGGCAGAACGGCTACGACCTGTTGAAGGACCTGATAGACGAGCTGAAGAAGCTGATCTAGCTGAGTAAGAAAGTGGTCTAGACTGAAGGAGTCCCCCCGCGTCCCCCCCTTGAAAAAAGGGGGGACAGGGCGGATTTCCTTCTGCTGCCTCCCTTCGTGCTGAACCTGTCGGAGCACGTACGCCAATAAGACTGAGATACCGCCCTTCTCCAACTGAAAGGCCCGCCTTTTCTCCCAACTGCTGCCTACAGATGCACCACCTCCTTGAGTCAGACTTTGCCCCGAAGCCTGCACTGATAGCGGAAGCAGCTATAATCCTGGAGATGACGACGCTTGACATTATCCGCCAATGGCGGACAATGTGAGGCATTGAAGCTGCTTGTAAAGGAACTGGAACGATATGGATAAAGAATTGTTCGAAGAATTGACTCAGAGTATGAAAGAGGCCGTTGCGATTGTGAAGGGGGAGATGAAACCATCACGTGTATTTACGGTCGAGCCACCAGACGTGAAGGCTGTACGGGAGAAGACGGGGCTATCACAGTCAGAGTTCGCTCAGATGATAGGCGTAAAGGTAAAGACACTGCAGAACTGGGAGCAGCACCGCAGGCATCCTACCGGAGCAGCTGCCGCGCTCTTGACAATCTTTGACCGTGCGCCGGAGGTTGCCATTAAGGCACTGCACACCGGGACTTGATCAGGTCAACCTTAATGCATACGAAATCGAAGAAGGCCCGCCGGTAACCCGGCGGGCCTTATTGTTGCTGCGCAATGACTGCCAGAGATTACATCTCGTCGAACTGGAGGTACTGGTAGACGGTAGCCTTGTTCGGCTCGACTTTTTCCTTGTAGACCTGGAGGTACTCGGCGGGGGTCGGAAGCTTGCCGAGGTTCACGGTAACTGCGCCGAGCTCCGCGGAGCCCAGGAATACTTTGGCGCCGTTGCCGATCCTGTCGTCGAAGTTACGGGTCGAGGTGGAGAACATGTTGACCCCGTCGGGCACGCGGGCCTGGTTACCCATGCAAAGCGAGCAGCCGGCGATTTCGACACGGGCTCCCATGGCGCTGTAGACGGAGAAGTATGCCTCGTCTTTGAGCTTCGCCTGATCCATGCGGGTCGGCGGGCAGATCCAGGTGCGGACGTTCGGGTTGAACTTCTGGCCTCTCCAGATCTCGCCTGCGGCACGGAAGTGGCCGATGTTGGTCATGCAGGAACCGAGGAAGACGTCCTGGATCGGGGTGCCGGCCACTTCGGAAAGTACCTTCACATCGTCCGGATCGTTCGGGCAGGCCAGGATCGGCTCGGTGATCTCGGCCAGGTCGATCTCGATCACGGCTGCGTACTCGGCGTTGGCGTCGGCGGCAAGAAGTTTCGGGGCCTTCAGCCACTCGTTGACGGCGTCGATCCTGTTCTGCAGGGTGTTGGCGTCCTGGTAGCCGTCGGCGATCATCTGCTTCATGAGGGCCACGTTGGAGCGGAGGTACTTGGCGACGGACTCCTCGGAGAGCTTGATGCAGCCGGCGGCGGCACTTCTCTCTGCAGCGGCGTCGGTCAGTTCGAATGCCTGCTCGACGGAGAGCTCGGGGAGACCTTCCATCTCGAGGATGCGGCCGTTGAAGATGTTGACCTTGTTCTTCTTGGGCACGGTCAGCAGGCCCTGCTTGATGGCCCACAGCGGGATGGCGTTAACGGCGTCGCGCAGGGTGATGCCGGGGTTGAACTTGCCCTTGAAGCGGACAAGGACGGACTCGGGCATGTCGAGCGGCATGAAGCCAAGCGCGCCCGCGAAGGCGACCAGACCGGAGCCGGCCGGGAAGGAGATCCCGATCGGGAAACGGGTGTGGGAGTCGCCGCCGGTGCCGACGGTGTCGGGAACGAGGAGACGGTTCAGCCAGGAGTGGATGACGCCGTCGCCGGGCTTCAGGGGCACGCCGCCACGCTCGATGATGAAGTTCGGCAGGGTCTTGTGCATCTTGACGTCGGCCGGTTTCGGATAAGCGGCGGTGTGGCAGAAGGACTGCATGAACATCGGCGCCAGGAACTTCAGGCAGGCGAGTTCTTTGAGCTCGTCGGCGGTCATCGGGCCGGTGGTGTCCTGGGAACCGACGGTGGTCATCTTCGGCTCGCAGGCGGTGCCGGGGAGTATTCCGGCCACGCCGCAGGCCTTGCCGACCATCTTCTGGGCGAGCGAATATGCCTGCTTCGCCTTCGGCTTCGGGTTCACCGGCAGGGTGAAGACGTCGGAGGGCTTCAGGCCCAGGGCCTTGCGGGCCTTGTCGGTCACGGCGCGGCCGATGATCAGCGGGATACGGCCGCCGGCGCGGAACTCGTCCGCAATGGTGTTGGGGGAGAGCTTGAAGGTTGAGATGACCTCACCCTTGTCGTTGTAAAT
>NZ_JBXKJL010000275.1:0-1131 GCF_056994735.1 Geomonas sp. | reverse complement strand
AGATCATGAAGGCCAACTCAGGGCATTGCGGTGTCAAGAGGTAAGCTTCATTGGCCAAGGTGATGATGGCATGCTTGAATTGGGGTTCAGCGCGGGAGGGATGATCGGGCGCGGTGGTCAGACGCATCAGGAGGCGAGCGATAACCGCCATGATCAGAATGGCAAAGAGTTCCTGCCGGATACCGTTTTCGGTCTGGCTGTGGAACGTTTCGATCGCCATTGAGGTTTTTTCGTCGCGGTAGGGGGTTTCTACGCCCCCGCGCCGGAAATACAACGCAATCATGGCTTCGGCGGAACAGCGGGTGGTATCGATCAGGTTGGTCAATAACACGGATACCGTGCCATCGGGACTGGTCAGGCGGATCGCGCGCAGGGTGAAGGTCTGGGCGTTGGAGAAGGGGAGGGTGATCATGGCCTCAGTTTGGCCCGAGCGGACACAGGCTTCGACCGCGGGAAAAGTCGATTGGGCAGGACAACGGAAGAGCCAGTAGCCAGAATACTGCCGGTTCAGGTACTCGATCAGATCATAACTGGGATACCCCCGGTCAAACAGCAAAACACCACCCCTGGGGATAGAGGGCAGCAGGGCTTTCACCTCGTCGCGTTCGTTGGCCAGGGCTATCGGTCTGACGGTACGAGCGATCGGCAATCGACGGAAAAGATCATAGACCGTGGACCCCAAACAGTGCGGATCATGACCCTTGCCGGGATGGTCGAGCCCACTGTCGGGATCAAACGCCGGGCGCAACGCCTCGGCGGCGGGCAGCTGGTAGAGGGAGCCATCAATGGCAAAGACGCAAAGCCCTTGCCCAGTGTCCGCCTCGGAGGCAGGCCACAGGCCATAGGTCAGACGCACGGCATCCTGGTGCAGTTGTTCAAAGGCCGTCCAGGACAGCTTAGCGCGCGCTTTAGTTATGGCGCTGCGATGGACCGCCTCCGCCGCGGGCCAGAGGCCGCTACGACGGGCTTGGCGAAAGCAAGCACCAGATTTGCTGTCTACCCCTGGGCTTGTGCCGCTGACCGTGAGGGAGAGCAGAAAGATGAACAGCATGGGACGGGGCAGTTTCCGCCGGCGCCTAAACGCTTTCGGTGAAGTGGTTACGTCTTGCGCGGAAAGCCGGTGAGGCATTA
>NZ_JBXKJL010000274.1:0-4871 GCF_056994735.1 Geomonas sp. | reverse complement strand
ACTACAGATAGAACAGAGATTAACGGAGTGATTTAAAAATGCCTAAACGTACAGACATCAAGAAGATCCTCATCATCGGCGCGGGACCGATCGTCATCGGCCAGGCGTGCGAGTTCGACTACTCCGGCACCCAGGCCTGCAAGGCGCTCAAGGAAGAAGGGTACGAGGTTGTGCTGCTGAACAGCAACCCCGCGACCATCATGACCGACCCCGACTTTGCCGATTTCACCTACATCGAACCGGTCACTCCCGAGATCCTTGCAGCCATCATCGAGAAAGAGCGCCCGGACGCGGTGCTTCCGACCCTGGGCGGCCAGACCGCTCTGAACACGGCCGTTGCCGTGGCCGAGAACGGCACCCTGGAGAAGTTCGGGGTCGAGTTGATCGGCGCGAAGCTCCCCGCCATCAAGATGGCCGAGGACCGCACCCTCTTCAAAGAGGCCATGGTCCGCATCGACCTGGAAGTCCCGAGGTCGGGACTGGCCCACAACTACCTGGAGTCGATGGAAGTCATAAAGACTGTCGGCTTCCCCGCCATCATCCGGCCCTCCTTCACCCTGGGCGGCACCGGCGGCGGCATCGCCTACAACATGGAAGAGTACGAGCGCATGTCGGCGGCCGGCATCGAGGCTTCCCCGACCGACGAGATCCTGGTCGAGGAGTCGCTCATCGGCTGGAAGGAGTACGAGTTGGAGGTCATGAGGGACACCGCTGACAACGTGGTGATCATCTGCTCCATCGAGAACTTCGACGCCATGGGTGTCCACACCGGAGACTCCATCACGGTGGCGCCTGCCCAGACCCTCACGGACAAGGAATACCAGATCCTGCGCGACGCTTCCCTGAAGATCATCCGCGAGATCGGCGTCGACACCGGCGGCTCCAACATCCAGTTCGGTATCAACCCCAAGAACGGCCGCCTCATCGTCATCGAGATGAACCCGCGCGTCTCGCGCTCCTCCGCACTCGCCTCCAAGGCCACAGGCTTCCCGATCGCCAAGATCGCCGCCAAGCTTGCCGTGGGGTACACGCTGGACGAGATCACCAATGACATCACCAAAGAGACCCCGGCCTGCTTCGAGCCGACCATCGACTACGTGGTCACCAAGATCCCGCGCTTCACCTTCGAGAAGTTCCCGGCCGCTGACGCCACCCTGACCACCCAGATGAAATCGGTGGGCGAGGTCATGTCCATCGGCAGGACCTTCAAGGAATCGTTCCAGAAGGCCCTCAGGTCCCTGGAGATCGGCTCCTGCGGCTTCGAGTCCCGCTTCTTCGGCGTAGGCGGCGATACCCGCCGCGCCCTCACCGAAAAAGAGCGCGCCACCCTGGTCGAGAAGCTGACCATCCCGAACGCCGACCGCGTCTGGTACGTGGGCGACGCCTTCCGCTGCGGCATGGGCGTTGACGAGATCTACAAGCTGACCGGGATCGACCCGTGGTTCCTGCACAACCTCCGCCAGATCATCGAGAAGGAGGAGGAGCTCAAGCAGGTCAAGGTGGAAGGTGAGCCGAAGGAGAACCTGAAGGATCTCCTGTGGGATGCCAAGCGCTACGGCTTCTCCGACAAGTACCTGGGCAAGCTGTGGGACATCAAGGAAGGGGACGTGCGCGCCCTGCGCCTCTCCGTGGGCGTCAAGCCGGTCTTCAAGCGGGTCGATACCTGCGCCGCCGAGTTCGTGGCCCACACCCCGTACCTCTACTCGACCTACGAGGAGGAGTGCGAGGCCGAGCCGACCGACAGGAAGAAGATCATCATCCTGGGCGGCGGACCCAACAGGATCGGGCAGGGGATCGAGTTCGACTACTGCTGCGTGCACGGCGTCTTCGCGCTCTCCGAGGACGGCTACGAGACCATCATGGTCAACTGCAACCCCGAGACCGTCTCCACCGACTACGACACCTCCGACCGTCTCTACTTCGAACCGCTGACCTTCGAGGACGTGCTGAATATCGTCGACGTCGAGAAGCCTGACGGCGTCATCGTGCAGTTCGGCGGCCAGACCCCGCTGAAGCTGGCGGTGGCCCTGGAGAAGGCCGGGGTGCCGATCATCGGAACCTCGCCCGACGCCATCGACCGTGCCGAGGACCGCGAGCGCTTCCAGGAGATGCTGCAGAAGCTCTCCCTGCGCCAGCCGGAGAACGGCACCGCCCGCTCCTTCGAAGAGGCCGAAGTGGTCGCCGAGCGCATCGGCTACCCCGTCGTGGTCCGCCCCTCCTACGTCCTCGGCGGACGCGCCATGGAGATCGTCTACGACGTGGAGAACCTGCGCCGCTACATGCACACCGCCGTGCAGGCCTCGCCCGAGCATCCGATCCTGATCGACAAGTTCCTGGACGAAGCCATCGAGATCGACGTCGACGCCCTCTGCGACGGCCAGGTCGCCGTCATCGGCGGGATCATGGAGCACATCGAGGAAGCCGGCATCCACTCCGGCGACTCCGCCTGCTCGCTGCCGCCGTACTCGATCTCTCCCGAGATTGCCGAGGAAATCCGCCGCCAGACCAAGGTCATGGCGCTCGAGCTGAACGTCAAAGGCCTCATGAACGTACAGTTCGCCGTCAAGGGGAATGACATCTACATCATCGAGGTAAACCCCCGTGCCTCCCGTACCTCGCCCTTCGTATCCAAGGCGACCGGCAGGCCGCTGGCCAAGATTGCTGCCCGCGTCATGGCGGGCAAGACCCTGGCCGAGTTGGGCATCACCGAGGAGATCGTGCCCGAGCACATCTCGGTCAAGGAATCGGTCTTCCCCTTCACCAAGTTCCCCGGCGTGGACACCATCCTCGGACCGGAAATGAAGTCCACCGGCGAGGTCATGGGTATCGGCAAGACCTTCGCCGAGGCCTACGCCAAGGCGCAATCCGGGGCCGGCGTGAAGCTTCCCGTATCGGGCAAAGTCTTCATAAGCGTTAAGGATTCGGACAAAAAACATATTGTCACAGTAGCCAAAAGACTGTATGATCAGGGCTTCGAGCTGGTTGCAACAGGCGGCACGGCAAGCTATCTGCAGGAAAAAGGTGTTCCCGTAGGTGTGGTCAACAAGGTCAAAGAGGGCCGGCCGCACATCGTAGACGCAATCAAGAACAACGAGATTTGCATGGTGATCAACACCACCCATGGTGCCCAGGCAGTTGCCGATTCCTTCTCGATCCGCAGGAGCACACTGATCAACAACATAGCCTATTACACCACCGCTTCAGGTGCCCGGGCCGCGGTCGACGGCATCATTGCCACCGCCCAATCCAAGCTTGAAGTGAAGTCGATTCAGGATTACCTGAAATAGAAGAATTAACCGGGGGACGCGAAGGTTGCGTTCCCCTTCCTCATCCTAACAGCCGGTTAAGGGGGCCCACACGGCCCCCTACGAGTTCAACAAGGAGTAGATGACCGATGTCCCAGACAGTTCCGTTGACCAAGGAGAGTTACGAGGCCCTCCAGGAAGATCTTAAGCGCCTGATAAAAGAAGAGCGCCCGAAGGTTATCCAGGATATCGCCGAGGCCAGGGCCCATGGCGATCTTTCCGAGAATGCCGAGTACGATGCTGCCAAGAACCGTCAGGGTTTTATCGAGGGACGCATACTTGAGCTGCAGGACAAGCTGGCCCGTGCCTACGTGGTCGATCTGTCCAACCTTAAGCCCGACAAGGTCGTCTTCGGGGCGACCGTGACCGTCTATGACACCGCCTCCGAAGAAGAGATCACCTACAAGATCGTCGGTGAGGACGAGGCTGACCTCAAGCAGAGCAAGATCTCCTGCACCTCCCCGGTCGGGAAGGCCCTCATCGGCCACAAGCTCGACGATACCGTGAGGGTTGTCGTGCCGTCCGGTACCAAAGAGTACGAGATCATCGAGATCCGTTACGAGTAGGCTTGCGCCCGGTGCTTTAGTCACCGGGATGTCGACTCCCGTCGCCCCACGATTTTAACCTCCCTCGCCCTCCGGGAGAGGGCCGGGGTGAGGGGAACAGCCTATCGGGGAAGTAGCCATATCAATTTGATTGCCCTTACAGAAAGCCGCCAATGCGGCTCCTGAGGCAATCCCAACGCGGGCTGTTATACGGCCCGTCTACATAACGCGAAGCGCGGAAAACAGGTAAACGGAGGTTTCCATGGTAACTAAAGACATGACTTTTGCTGCTGTAATGAGAATGCACCCGGACGTCGTCAAGGTGCTGAGCAAATACAACCTCGGCTGCATCGGCTGCATGGGTGCACAGAACGAATCGCTTGAGCAGGGCTGCGCCGCCCATGGCATCAACGTCGACGAGATCGTAGCCGACATCAACGCCCTCTTCTAGCTCATTCCACTTGCTCCTCCTCTCCCCCCTTAGCAAACGGGCGAGTCTCATCTCCCCCCTTGTTAAAGGGGGGCGGGGGGGATTTAACCAGCCACCACGAATATAACCAGCGGCACTCGTCACCAGCTAATCCCTTTCCGAAAGGGTCCCCGTCATGCCGACCATCTCCCTAGCACCAGACGGCTCCATCGTCCTCCCGGAAGAGTTCAGAGACAGTCTGAAACTCAAGCCCGGAGACCAGTTGAGCGTCGAGGTCGTAGACGGAACCCTCCGCATCACCCCGCAGCCAAAACCGAAAGCATCAAGAACTTCTGCCGGTCGGAACGAGGGACAGTCCCCTACGTCCCCTCCCTTTCATCCTTCTACGCTCACCCCCCGCCGCGACGAACTCCAGACCCCGATGCGCTTTATCAAAGGCGTCGGTCCGAAGCTCGCCGAGACCCTGGCGAAGAAGGGGATCAACACCGTCGAAGACGCCCTCTATCTTCTCCCCAACCGGTACGAAGACCGCCGCGACCTGAAGCGCATCGCCGAGCTGCGCCCCGGCGCCACCTACGCCTTCTTCGGCAC
>NZ_JBXKJL010000273.1:0-4894 GCF_056994735.1 Geomonas sp. | reverse complement strand
GCCTTCCGAAGTATCCAGTCCAGCTCTGCGTGCAAAGACGATGTTGCATCCGAGGTAGACGCTGTCGCGATCTTTCCAGAAGACAGACTGGGGAATCGAATCGATGATCTGGGCCAGCGTATTTCGGCCCTGGCGCACCTTCTCCTCGGCCCGTTCGCGCTCCGCCAGTTCCCTGGTCAGGCTGCTGTTCGAGCGGAACAGTTCCGCGGTCCGCTCGGCGACCCGCAGCTCCAGCTCCTCCTTGGAGGCTATCAGGGCTATTTCGGCTTGCTTCTCCCTGCGCCACCTGACGTAGATCAGCCGTGACAACAAAAGGGTGACAATGACGAAGAGCGCCACCAGCGCCGTCATCCTGTAGAGGTCGAGCCACCAGGGCGCCAGGTAGTCGCTTGCTGCCAGCCCGACCGTGACGTAGAGCGGATAGCGGCCGACACCGCGGAAAGAGATCACCTGGCGGATACTGCCCGAGCCGTTGAGGCTGTAAAAGGTCCCCCTGCGCTCGCCGGCGGCGAAACGGCTCTCCAATTCAGGCGCGGCAGGCTGGGCCTCGGCGGGGCGCTCGAGTCCACGGGGCTTGGAATGGCCGACTATGAACCCCATCTCATGGTCCCGCAAGGTGATGGCGCCGCCGGAGCCGACATTGAAGGGGGAAATTATCCTCCTGAGCTCTTCGAGCGCTATGGTGCCGTAGACGATGCCGCCGAAAGTGCCGTCCGGCCTGTTGACGCGCCGTCCCGTGATCAGCACCCACTTTTTGCTGATGCGGCCGAAGTGGGGCTTCGATATCGCCAGCCCCGCTGCCGGGTTGTCGCGCAACTCCATGAAGAAGTCGCGGTCGGCGACGCTTATCCCTGCCCCGCTGGTGGACCCGGTTCCGAACAGGATCTTGCCGTCGGCGTCTACCATCCGCATGCCGTCCAATTGGGGTAGCCGACGATGCTGCCTGACCAGAAAGGACTGCATTGCGCCGCCGTCGAAACCGCCACGGCTCTCTGCCCTCTCCATCTCGTCCACCAGGGCAAGGAGGGCGATGTCGGTGGTATCGAGCATCCCGCCTATGCTGAACTCCAGGGCCTGGGAGAGGTTTTCGGTCTCGGTGCGGGCGCTGGATTGATGCTGGAGCCGGCTTTGGCGAAGAGAGACCAGTGCGACGGTGACCACGAAGAGATCGAGCAGCAGCACGATAGCTACCAACCATACGATGAAAACTCTCTCCGTCCGGGCATGCTGGATGTTTTCCGGGATATCTGCCATTTCTGTCCTTTGAAGACCTCCCCCACCGCTCCAAGTGCGGCTACGGGAATTGATTCGGGCAAAGAAGGTAACGCCCTCTGGTCTCCGGGCCTGCTTATCACAGCCCCGCCTGCATATCATTCACCGAGCGCTCACGGTGGCGACAACGCTACCGTCATCCCTCTTCGGCAGGTTGGGCAAATTCATTAGGGACTAGGGGCTAGAGGCTAGGGGCTAGGGGCTAAAGGCTGAGGTGGAGACTTGGGGGAGTTGTCGATTGTGTCGGGAGGTGGGTCGAATCGGGGGCGTGAGCCTGGGGTGCGGAGCCCGCGGTCGGCTCCCCCTGTCGGCATGCACTGGCTTACGAGGGGGAGCGCACCGGGCGTGTGACATCAACCCGGAACTAGCCGGTCCGGCCGTACAATCTCTCGCTGCTCTGGAAGGCCCTTTTGACCCGGGTCAGGAGACCGATCTCCTTCACCGGCTTCAGCACGAAATCGAAGAAGCCCTTCTCCAGCGCCTCCTTCTCTTCGTCGGGGGTCGCCGCAGCCGTCATGAGGATGACAGGCATGAAGCGGAACTCGGGGATGTTCCTTATGGCGAAAAGGAACTCGTAGCCGCCAAGCTTCGGCATCACCTTGTCGGTGATCACCAGCTTGGGCTTGAGCGCGAAAATCTTGGCGAAAGCCTCCATCCCGTCTATGGCGGTTTCTACCGTGTATCCCTGCTTGGTCAGTATCCTGGCCACCATCTCCCGCACCAACTGGTCATCTTCGACCAGGAGAATGGTATTGCTTCCCGGCCCGAAAGCGGTCTGGCCGAGGTAATGCCTGGCGATGGCCCGGTTTATTTCGGAGCGGGTGGAAACGTAAAGGATGATCTTGAGGTTGTGCTGGGAGGCGATCTCCTGGAAAAGCGAATCCATGGTCGGGTCGGCAACGGCCAGGCCGAGTTTGCCGTCGTCCACCTTCAGCGGAAAGATGGTGTTCTTGACCGCCATTTCCAGGGGTATGAGCCGCAGCACGTCCTTGGGATAGGCGTACCTGGAGAAATCAACGATCTTCCGGCAGCGGTACTGGATGGCCAGCGCCTCTGCCAACTCCTCCGGGGTAACCAGGCCGATCACCTCCAGCAGCTCCCCCAGGCGCATGTGCTTGCTCTTGGCATGGGCAACCAGCCGGTCCACGGAGACCTCGGCGAGGAGGCCACGTTCCGCAAAGATCTGTCCCAGCGGCTTGCGTGACGGGACGGGAGATGAAACATTACTTGTCTTGATCTCTTCGGTCATTACTAACTCTCTTCCAGCACATAATATTCTACAACGGTCTACCAGGATACATCGGCAATTTCCGGCGGAGCATTAATAATGAAAGCGAAGCCGTCGCGAAGTCAATACTTTTTTTCATCAAAGATTTCAGCTGAGAACGTCATTGGACAGTTCATTGGTATCATCAGGACGAGACGGGAAGTGGCGGGCAAGTTCGTTGCCGCACTCGGCGATGATGCAGCAGAGGGCCTCGGTGGCCTTCCCGGTGCGCATCCCGGTGGCGAGCCGGCCGGCCAGTGACCGCCAGTGGTCAGGGGCGATCTTTTCGTTGATGCCACGGTCCCCGAGTATCCAGACCTTTCGTTCCAGAAGTGAAATGAAGATCAGGACGCCGGTCTCCTCCCTGGTGCGGTAGAGCCCCTTCTGATAGAACGACGCCAGCGCCCTCTCCCGCACCGCTTCCGCCTGGCGGGCGGCTCCGGCGACGGAGAGCTTCAGCCTGGGAAAGCGCCGAAAGATGAAGTGGGCAGGGAAAAACAGCAGGAAGACCAGCGGGATGTAGGTCCAGATGGTCACGTGCTTCACCGCCACCGAGACCACGAGCGAAACCAGCCCCGCCAGCAGCACAGCTCCCAGCTTTTCCGCCTCAGGGTAACGGTCACTCTCGGGGACGACCATCACGGCGATCTCCCCGCTCGATTTGGACTCGGCCTCGGCTACCGCGCGACGGATCAGCCCCCTCTCATCATCATTGAAATAGCAATCAGGCATCTTTTCGTCAGACCTTTCCATTACCAATCTCCCGAAGCTCCGCCACCGCCGAAAGTCCCGCCGCCGCCGGAAAATCCTCCTCCGCCACCTCCGAAACCGCCACCGCCGAAGCCGCCCCCGAAGAAGGGGCCTCCGCCCCAAAAGCCGCCCCGTCCCCCCGAGGAGAAGAGGAAAGCGATGAAGAGCCCGATGAGGAAACCGACGAAGGCCAGCACGACCAGGGCGAATCCGCCAAGCCCGAAGGAGAGAGCCGCAGCCACCGGCAGGCCGACGGCTCCCGCCAGGCCACCCAAAATCTTCGAGATGCCACCGAGAAAGACGGAGGCGACGCCGACAAAGAGGAGCAGGGTGAAGATGGGATTGGCGCCTCTTTTCCCGTGCCTGATATCATTTCCTGTCGGCTCCGCCTGGTACTCGCCGCGCACGGTGGCCTCTATGGCATGCACGCCGGCGACGATGCCGCCGTCGAAGTCGCCGCGCTTGAAGGCCGGGGAGATCTCGTTCCGGATGATGCGCCCCGAAACCAGATCGGTCAGCTTCCCCTCCAACCCGCGTCCCACCTCGATGCGGATCTTGCGGTCGTTCTTCGCCACCAGGAGCAGAGCGCCGTTGTCCTTACCCTTCAGCCCGATCTTCCACGCCTCCACGACCTTGATGGAATATTCCTCGAGGACCTGTCCCTCCAATGAGGGAATGGTCAGCACCACGATCTGGGTGGAATCGCTTCGTTCGAAGTCGGCCAGCTCGGACTCCAGCTGCTGAGCCGCCTGCGGAGAGAGCATCGAGGCATAGTCGTTCACGTACCCGCGCAGAGGCGGGACCTCGACCGCGCCGCAAAAAGACGGCAGGATAATCAGCAAGAGTATTACGAGTGCTTTACGCATTCACTACCTCTACATTCTCGTCCCACTGCTCGACAGCCTCCCACACGAATCCCCCTCCCCGAGAGCCCCCCTCCCCTCGTGGGAGGGGGACAGGCTTGCGCGCCGAAGGGCGCTTCAGCCCGCAGGCACGGGGTGGGGGATGACGCCATCATTTCAGCACGCCACGACTAGAACTTCACCTTCGGCGCCTGTTTCGCCCCTTCCTCAGCGCGGAAGGGCTCCTTCCTGGCAAGGTGCAGCATGAGAGAATTGGTAAGCGAGTTGGGGAAGGTGCGAATGGTGGTGTTGAAATCCTGCACCGCCTGGTTGTAGCGCACCCTCGCCACGTTGATGCGATTCTCCGTTCCTTCGAGCTGGTTCTGCAGGTCCATGAAATTCTGGTTGGCCTTCAGGTCGGGATAGCGCTCCACCACCACCATGAGTCTCGACAGGGCTCCCGAGAGCTGCGACTGCGCCTGCTGGAACTGCTGCAGTTTCTGGGGATCGTTAACCGCGTCCTTTGAGACCTGCATCGATCCCACCTTGGCCCGGGCCTCGGTGACCGCCGTCAGGGTCTGCGACTCATGCTTTGCGTACCCCTTCACCACCTCCACCAGGTTGGGCACCAGGTCCGCCCGCCGCTGGTAAGCCGCCTCGACATCGCCCCAGGCGGCAAAGACCGCCTCCTCCTTGGCCTGCATCGTGTTATACCCGCACCCGGAGAGGGCGGCCAGGGCGGACAGGACAAGCACCAGAAAAC